>JAYTRP010000341.1:0-4832 GCA_043746145.1 Hyphomicrobiales bacterium
CCCTGGGCGGCCCTGGCTTGCTGCGGACCCGGCAGCGGTCCCCAGACCGCGCCGGTCAACATCGTCAGGGCGATCAGCCAACCCGGTTGAAACATTCCAATTCTCTCGCCCATCAAAGCGACATCCCCGACGACGACCAGATTTGCGTCATCGCACCTGGATTTTTATGGCGGCGCGCGCTTCCGCAGCGCCGGGTTTGGGGGGCGCCTTTGGCGCCGTCACGACGATGGCGCGGCTGAGCGTTTCGGTATAGTTGAGCGTGCTCGTGAGCGCGGACTTGCTGAAATCGTGGGCGATCCCATCCACAGCGCGATTGTCCTGGGTGCAGACGGCCGTCACCGTCTCCACGCCGGGCTCCGTCAAACTAAACTGGAAGGGGGCCGCCGTCGGATCGGGAAATTTGAATTCCTGCGCGGCGATGATGTGATTGTCCTGTTGGAATCTGTTGGGGAACAGCACCGTCGCCTTGTCGTGCCTGTCTATGTTGATCAAAGTCAAGAAGCAGTCGGATTTCGAAATGACCGTTATGACGGGATGTTCCGTCGTCGAATAGCTCGACTTGTTCGAATAGAGGGCGAGGTCGAACGAATGGGCCGGCGCCACCTTCTGCGGCGCCAAGGGCGCGACCGCGAACGGCTCCACCGTTCCGTTCTTGCCGACCGGCTTGTCGTCGGTTAGCAAAGCGGCAAATTTGGGAAAGTCGGTCTCGAACTGGTCGCGGGGAATGTTGCCCTGATCGAGCCGGCGCGCCAGCGCCAGGGTCTCGCCATTGCCGTTGGCCGCCGCGACGAATTGCTCTTTGCTCAACCCAAATTCTGAGGCGGCCAGATGCAGATCGACGGGACCGTCGTAGAAATCCGATAGCGCAGTGACAGGCTCGGCGCCGCTCTTTTTCTCGCGCAGGTCGGGACCGACGCCGGAACGGGTCATCGCGGCGGCGAAGCGCTGAAGATCCTGGGCGAGTATTTCGTCCATCTCCGACGATTTTGGATACATCGCGTCAATCAGATCGCGCGCCTCTTTGGGAAAACGCCGGTCGGCAAGGTCGCGTTCGCGGATCTCGTCGCGCGCTTTCTTCATTCCCGCGTCGTGGCAACCCATGCAGGAGATGCCGTTGACTACGCCGGGATCTTCGGGATGATTTCTGTCCAGCACGATGTTGACGGGGCCGATGTCGAGCTTCTCCCCCTTCGCGTTGTTGAGATAATAACCCTGCATGCCGTTCGGCAGGCTGAAAATCGTCTCGCCGCCGTTATGCACGAACCCAAATTGGCCGCCGCCCGGCCCGAGCGGGAAGTCGAACAGACTTTGATTGCCGCGATTGCCCGAGAAATCATACGAAGTCCAGAAGTAGCCGGTGTCGATTTCGTGCCGCTCGATCAGACGATTGTTTTTGCTGACGCCGGAGTTTTGAAAGCCTGCGCGCTTGACCCGCAACGCCTTGATGTCGGCGGCGACGTCGACGCCGACCTTCTTTTGCAGTTCGCCAAACGTGTTGGGCAGGCTCAGCAGGGCGTTGTAGAGCGGGGGGCGCGAAGCGACGTTTCCAAACCAATCCGCCCGAACGAACGGCAAGGCGGTGGCTGTCTGCGCCGAAAGAAACGAGAACAATTTTGAGTCGGGCGCCAACGCGTAGGGGTCGGCCGCCACCAATTTGTCCCAGTCCAGCGCGGACCAACCGAGATCGTCGATGTTGAAGCGGATGATGGTTTTTTCGGCGTCAATCGTCTCCAGCTTGACCAGGGTCGACTTGTGGCTGAGGCTATTGAGCAACTTGACCGCGCCCGCACGATAGATGGCGAGTTCCTCGTCGGCCGCGCAATCGTTGAACAAATGCGTCAATGTAAGATACCGCGTGCCTTTGACGCGCGCAGGTATCACGTCGTTCAGATCGTTGGCCATCGACGCGACCATAGCAGCGACATCAATCGTTTTACGCTTTGCGCAAATGGCGTCCGCCGAGGCGCTGAGCGATGCGATCCAAGCCCGCAGCGCCTTGATGTCGTTTTCGTCGGGCGAAGGTTGATCGAGGTTGCCCTCCTGGAACACGTCATAGGGCATCAGTTGCTTGGCGATCTGCTGAAAGATCAAAGAGCCGTCCGGATTGCCGGGGATGACGAGATGCGCGTCGCTCTTGATCTCGTCCAGCGCGAGGATATTGCCAAAGCCCTTGGGCGGCACCTTGCGCTTCGTCATCTTTTCGCCAATCTGGTGGCAGCGCGCACAATTCTTGTCGAGCACGTCATAAGCTGCTTTGGCGAGCGGGTCCGTCGGCGCGACGGGACTGGGCGCAGGCGGGGACGCGCCGGGGGGCGTGGTTTGCGCGACAGCGGCGCCGAACAACGCCATGACCGCGAAGCCGACGATCATTGTCAGTCGAAACGACGCCATTCCGCTCAGTTTCATGCCCAACCCTCGCCCGAGCCGTCAGGTGAAAGAGGAAAGCCCACAATGCGCGCGCGCGCAATGACCATGCACGCATGACATCGCGACGTCGGCGCCACCCCGTAAACCCTCAAACTGCCCCAACATAATTTTTCGTCGGCCGCGACCTTCCCCGAAACGCCTCTTTCCTGTCAATCGCATAATCGCAGTATGTCTGCCGTATAATCGCAGTATGTCTGCGCGATGTCGCGAACGGACGCGGGCGAAAGCTTATCCACAATGCGTTCGGGTTGTGCTGCGACCAAGTTCTACAGCTTGCGCTGGCCTCGCGGCTTGCGCTGGCCTCGCGGAAAGATTTGAACTAGCATCGAATTGTAGACGCTCAGCGGAGCCTGTCACGGGGATATTTCGCGTGCTGCAATATTTCGCAATCATTCGCCTGCGTGTTTGCCTAGCTATCGCCGTTTCATTTTTCGCGCTCGGCGCGCCAGCCTTCGCGGACCCGGATCTTGAAAATTTTAGCGGCCTGCTCGGCACGATCCTGAAAAGCGCGATAGAACAGCAACAGCAACAGCAACAGCAACAACAACAGGAGCGGCAGAATAGCGCCAAGCTGCCGGTCGGCGACGACAATTGCCTGCGGGCGCACAACACGTCGATGGCGATCCTCGCCAACCACGGCATCAGTCTTTCCGATCCGCGCGTGCAGCGCCTGCTCGCGCAATGCAACCAGGAAAACGCAGCGCCGCCCGTTTTGGCCCAGCAGGTGAACTCCGTCCCTGCAACCCCTGCGATCTTCGCCATCGAAGGCTTGCAGGTCGGCGGCTACGTCGTGCCCGACAGCCCCGCTTACAAGGCCTTCAAATGCAGGCCGAGCGGCGATTTCGCCGGCTTTCAGTGGTGTGGTCGCCACCGTTCTTTGAACAGCGCCAATCCGCCTTACGACGAATATATGACGATTTTCCACTCCAGCGCCAACCAGGCGACATTGCTGTTGCAAGACATCATCCCCGCCTATTTTCCTTCCGGCGACGTCGACCGTGAAATCCAACGCCTTTCCAAGCGATTTGGCCAGGCGGCGCATTTGTACAACGCCGAGCCCCGCCCGGAAGCGCCGCACGCGCTGCTCGCGGTCTGGGGCGACGTCGTGCTGACGCCGCTTGATAGCCAAAGTCGGGAGGCGCTGCGCAATGGCGAGCAAATCCACGGCGCTTTGGTTGTAGACTACCTTGGCGACGCCAAGAAATCGGTCGCTCTTGGCCTGCCGATCTTCCGCATCGGCGGCGGCGCCGGATATATCTGGGGCGCGAAATACGACGACAGCGGCAAGGGCCGATTGCGCATCACCGCCGTGAACGCCAGCCTGTTGCTGGGCGTAAAGCCCGACCCTGCACCTTCAGGCGTGATCTCTTACGCCCCCGTCGTGACGCCGCTCCCAACTCCGACGGTCAGCTTGGCGGAAGCGGCGCCATTGAAACCCGTCGCGTCCCCAACGGTGGCCCCGCCCCCGGCGGCGACCCCACAACCCGAAATTCGAAAGACGGAGGTGGCCAACAGCGCCGTCCCCGTCACCGGCGACCGTGTGGCGCTCGTCATCGGCAATTCCGCCTATAGCCAATTCGCGATTCTACCGAACCCTCGCAAGGACGCCGAATTGGTGGCGGAAACTTTGAAAGGAAAAGGCTTCAAGACCGTCATGCTGCTGCAAGACGCCAATCGCGCGGAAATCGGTCGCACCCTCAACCTGTTTAGCGCGGAGGCCGATCAGGCCGATTGGGCGCTGGTTTACTACGCCGGGCATGGCATAGAGGTAGGCGGGATCAATTACCTGTTGCCGACCGACGTGCAATTAAAGACGGATATGGATGTCCAGGACGAGGCGATCTCTCTTGATCGGGTTCTGGAAACGGTCAAAAACGCGCGCAAGCTGGGCATGGTTATTCTCGACGCCTGTCGAGACAATCCGTTCGCCAACACGATGCATCGTTCTCTGCGCTCTCGCGCCATAAGCCGGGGGTTAACCGTGCCGGAACCGCCGTCGGGCATAATCGTCGTTTACGCCGCCGCAGCCGGTCAGACCGCGAACGACGGTAAGGGAGAACACAGCCCTTTCACGACTGCGCTCGTGTCTAGGATCAACGAAGCCGGACTTGAGGTTAACCTGTTGATCCCCAAAGTGACGGCGGATGTTTATAATGCAACTGAACATTCGCAAAGACCCTATCTATATGGGTCCAATCTAAACAGCGAGGCGCTTTATTTTACGCCGCCAGCCGCCAAGTAGTCGAGCGTTCCTACGTGCCTGCGCAGGGCATATGAGTTTAAGCAGACCTTGGTAGCCGGTCAAAAGTCATCCCGCCGCGAGTCCGGCGCGCACCCTACTTAATTGCCCTTAAATATATACCATCGAAAACGCGAGCTTCACGGAAGCGCTGGCTGCTTGGCTT
>JAYTRP010000342.1:0-14420 GCA_043746145.1 Hyphomicrobiales bacterium
CTTCACCGCCGACGAACTGCTGTACCTCCCCCGCAACCTGCGCTCGCACCGGCTCTACGGCTTGAGCCCGGTCGAGCAGATCGCGCTGACGATCAACATCGCCCTGCGGCGCGAGCAGGCGACGCTCGCGTCCTTGAACGGAATGCACCCCTCGTTGATCTCGTCGCCTCAGGTAATGTGGCCGAGCAATGGCTCGAGGTGCGCTTTGGGTCTCCAACTGGCGTCGAAGCTGTGATGACCGATATCAGTTTACAACCAAATATGCGACAGGCATTCAATGTCGGAGTACTGATCGTCCAGGACGCGCGCCAGTCTCGCGGATATCGCGTGAAAACGGCGTATCCTCTCAACGACGTCCCCGGCGAAAATCGCTCCGACAGGTGAACGCTATGCATACTCCCGCGGAATTTTTGCCATTTCTTCCGATTTTCGCTGATGCGCGATCAGCCAACACCACAAAACGAGCAAGATCGCTTTGCCTTTGCGCTTAAGTTATTAGGCCGGGAGAAGGGCCGAACTCTATTGGGCTTTCTGGATGCGGCGCTGAGCGGCGGCGCAGACTAAAGGACGCTCCGGGATTTATTTAGCGATGACAGCGTACATATTATTTGGCGTCAAGACGACGCGTGTCGGCGGCGACTGACGCAGGTGCGTGATTTCTTGAAAGCAAATTGCTGACCGCGCAACCATGACGCGGTTCGTCGTCCGCCGTCGTCTGGCACGCGCAGAGCGAAGAAGGTTTTCGTGGGCTGACGGAGATTTGGAGAAAATTTGAACCGCCAAACCTGACCGTTGTTGACGATCCGACTGATGTTTACATTTGGAAATGAAGGCAATGGCAAGGCAAGGAGCGGAACTCGCACTCTATTGGGAAGCCCGCGAGCCGTCGCAGGCTGACGACGGGCGCAGATTTGCGCAGTTCGTGAACGGGCTTCCAGAGTTTGACTCTATTTTTCAGATTTGGCTCGAGTCGCCATGGACCAAGAAAAAAATAGTTCCCGTCCCCTTGAGTGAGGATCAGGCAAAGCTCCTCCTGGCTCGCAACATTAGCCGATTTGAAAACGGCGACCTTTGGCTGGAACAGGTTAGTAACATGTGGGGAGGTCACGTGGGACCTCCGCCGTACGACTTCCGCAGATCGAGCTACGCTGATACTCGTTGTACTATTGGAGCATTTGGTCTGAGTCCGTTCAAGCATCCGAACAACATCTTCATGCGCCTTTCTGAAATTCATCCTTCCGACAATCGCCCGTGGCGCGCGTCCCAGTTAACGGACTTGATGAAATTTGCTCGAAACGTCTGGGCGCCCGCAGAGATGCGCTTGATGTTTACCTCTGAGATAACCGATCTTCCCATGATTGCCGATCCGACCTGGGCTGCGGGAGAGCGGGTGCTTGAACCACGTATTGGTTGGATCACTTATTTGCCGCCGGACCTCGCGGCGCGCGCGAAATATCCTGGGGATGTCGAAGTCGAAACTCTCGACGACGGGGCGGCGCTGGTCACGCTGTGCGAGGAGATGTTCGACAGGAGCGACGTCGAGGGCGTGGCGCGAATGCACGCGCTCGAAGCCGCGCTGAGGCCGATCCAGAGCTGAGCGCAGAACGGTTGAGAGCGCACTCGGCGCGCGAACGCCGATTCCAGATCAAACGAAGACCTTTGACGGTCTGCAATGCCAACCAGCGACCAATTAAGCCCCATACAACCAATCATACCGCTTGAGCAGCCGCTCCGGACCCAGGGTACGCATGGTCAAGTCGCGAGCCAAAGCGAGCGGGCCGCTCAGGTGATAAATGCGCGCCTGCGAGAGCGCCTCGGCCTGCACCCGGCTCGCGCGCGGCGTGCGTTCGCGGGAATAGGCGGCCAGGGCGGCGGGGATGTCTTGCGTCTGCGCGAGCCGGCGTCCCAGCGCGCCCGCATCCTCGATCGCCTGCGCCGCTCCTTGCGCCAAAAACGGGACCATGGGATGGGCTGCGTCGCCGACCAGCGCGACGCGCCCGGTCGTGTAGGTGGCGATCGGCGGGCGCGTGAACAGCGGCCAGGCGCGCCAACTCTCTGGCGCAGCGATCAGCGCACGCGCCGCGCGCGACCAGTCGGAAAAAGCGCGATCGAGCGTCTCGCGGTCGGCCTCGCCGTCCCAGGGGTCCGAAGGCGGTGCGCCGCGCCAGCCGGACTCGATGACCGCGACGAGGTTGATCTCGCGGCCATCGCGCAGCGGATATTGCACGAGATGAGCGCGCGCGCCCAGTCGCAGCGTCACCACGGGCGGGCTGGACGACGTTGCAAGCGCCGCAGCGGGCAGGGTGGCGCGAAAGGCGATGCGCCCCGTAAATATCGCAGCATCGGCGTCGCCGAGCCCCAGGCGCTCCCGCGTCTTGGATCGCAGTCCGTCGGCGCCGATCAGCAGATCGCCCTTTTCGCTGAGCGATAACGCACCGCGCTTGACGCCGACCATGATCTCGTCGCCCTCGGGGACGAGACCCGCCAGGACGTGGCCTAGCCGAATCTTAGTCCGGCTGTCGCGATTCGCAATTCCCAGCAGCGCCGCCTGCAGGTCGGCCCGGTGGATCACGAGATAGGGCGACCCCCATCGCTTGGCCGCGTCGCGAAGATCGAGCCTGGAGAGTTCGGCATCGTCGCGACCGCGCAGCACGCGGATCGAACTCGGCGCCGTCGCCCAAGCGGCGACCTCGTCGAGAACGCCCAATGAGGCGAGCACGCGCGTGGCGTTGGGCGAGAGCTGCAGCCCCGCGCCAAACTCCTTCAGCGCGGGCTCGCGCTCAAAAATTGAAACCTCAAAGCCCGCTTTTGAAAGCGCCAGCGCCGTTGCAAGCCCGGCGACGCCAGCGCCGGCGATAAGCGCATGCGGCATGAGCTACGCGGCGCCGCGCCACTCGCATTCCGGTGGGATCGAATGGGATCCTAGCCCAGCGTCGAAGACGTACCGGGTCGAGCAATAGGAGCAGATGCCCTCGGAATCGCCGCCGATATCGATAAAAATATGCGGATGGTCGAATGGCGGTTTGGCGCCCATACACATGAACTCCTTCACCCCAACCCTGACCGTGGGAACGCCGACGTCATTGTGAAAGTGCGGGATGGCATGATCCGCCATGGCTAAAATCCTCGTTGCGGCGCGGCAGGCGCGCTTAAAGCATTTTTGAGTTGGCGACGGAAGGCATGGACAGGACCGGAAAGCGCGCGAGATGAGCGGCGGCGATTGGCGGCATGTCCCGATCGGCGGCATGGGCGACGGGCGACGCCAAACCGCGCCAAGCGACGCCCATGATCTGCATCGTATTGTAGAGGCCGACATTCCAACCCGCGTCGGCGAAGCCGCCAAGGCCCGCAGCCACATGCGGCGAGATAAGGTCGTGGAAGAGGACCAACGCGTCGGCCGCCATTTCGCCGATGACTGCTTCGGCATCGTCAAGCGGCGCGCGCCCCTCGTGATAGCCATCGATAAACGCGAAGCTCCAGGGTTGCGCGCGCGTGGCGCGGATCGCCGGCACGATCGAGGGCGAGAAGCCGGCCCAGAGCCGCGCGCGACCCGCTCCGCCGATTTTAGCGAGCGACTCTTCGACATCGCGCATCTGGTCGGGGTAACCGAGCGCCGGATCGATCACATCGAGTTGGAGCCCGGCGGCGACGAGATGCGCGGTCGACCAGCCGTAATGGCAGCCGATTTCCAGCCCGCGCTGGCGCGCGAAGGGCAGGGCGTTGTTGTGCAGCACCGTCGCCTCGTCGAGCGAAAGGACGCCAATATAAGGATTGCGCTGGCTGCGCCGGTCCGAGCGCCAGATATGGGGCGCATCCTTGCGCAGATAGGGCCATTGCAGATCGGCGACGTCACCCTCCTGCACAGACGGAAATAAAGCCAGCAGGCCAGGGTCGACTAACCCTGGCGATACATAATCGCGCCGCTTTCCCGGCCAGCTCGTTTTGGCGACCGGCTCTATATGGGAGAAATCGACGAATTCAACGATCGTGGAACGGGGTGCGCTGTCGGGCATGGCGGAATCCGCAGAGGAGTCGGCGGGGTATAGCGGGGTTTGCGCAGCGGCCCAAGCCTGACGTCAGCGAGCTCATTAGACAACCAGCAGGCCAGGTACGCTATCAAATTCGCGAGTGTTTGAGGTGATAAGCGCTGCGCGGCGGGCTCGCGCCTGGCCGGCTATCAGAACGTCGTAACACCGTTGGGCTCCCATCTTCCGCAGCCAATCACCTCACCCAGTTCGGCAGCCAATCCCCGTGCGCGGCGATCAGATGGTCCACCAAGCTCCAGATCTGGTCCAGGTCAAGCTCCGCCGACGTATGCGGGTCCATCATCGCGGCGTGATAAACATGCTCGCGCTTTTCGTCGATCAGTGCGCGAACGGTCAGTTCCTGCACATTAATGTTGGTGCGAATGAGCGCGGTCAACTGCGGGGGCAGGGCGCCGACCCGCGTCGGCTGGATTCCATTGGCGTCGACGAGGCAAGGGACTTCCACCGCGCAGGCGTCGGGCAGCGATGAAATCGCGCCGCCGTTGCGTACATTGCCGTAGATCACGGACGTTTCGCCGGTCCAAAGCGAGTGCAGTATCGAGGAGGCGTATTCGCGACTGGGCGCCGCCTGGATTGCGGCGGCTTCGCGAAAGCTCTGCGCAACGCTGTTCCAGCGGGCGATCTGCTCGACGCAACGCTTGGGATATTCGTCGAGCGGCACGCCGAATTTCTCGATCAGATCCTCACGGCCGCGCTTGATGAAATAGGGCGTATATTCCGCAAAATGCTCGCTGCTTTCGGTGACGAAATAACCGAGCCGCGAAAGCATTTCGTAGCGCACCTTATTGGAGCAGCGTTCGCCGGGCGCCAACGGTTTTGGCAGACGTCCTGCGATGTAGCCGGCGAGCAAATCCGGATAGAGATCGCGATAGCTTCCGTCCGCCTGCCGCTGCTCGAACTGAAGATAGAACGCCATGTGGTTGATGCCTGCGGCGCGGTAGCGGATGCTCTCGATGGGGATTGCGAGATCGTGTGCGAGTTCCTCTGCGGTTCCTTGCACGGAGTGACAGAGGCCGACCTGGCGTATGTCGGGATATTTCTCGGCTATTGCCCAAGTGTTGATCGCCATCGGGTTTACGTATTGCAGCAGAACCGCGCGCGGACAAACCGCGCGCATGTCCTCGCAAATCTTCCAAAGATGGGGAACAGTGCGCAGCGCCCGCATGATCCCGCCAACGCCCAGCGTGTCGGCGATCGTATGACGCAGTCCGTAATTCTTGGAGATTTCAAAGTCCGTGATGGTGCAAGGGTCGTAGCCGCCGATCTGAAATGCGACGATGACGAAATCGGCGCCCTCAAGCGCACGCCGTTGATCCGTATGCGCTTCGATCTTCGCGGGCGCGTGCAAACTCGCCGCAAGTTTGCGGGCGACCATCTCGCTGTCGGCGAGCCGGCCGGGGTCGATGTCCATCAGCGCGATCGTTGCGCCTGCGAGCGAGGGGCGGTGCAGAATATCGCCAACCAGGTTCTTCATGAACACAGTCGAGCCGGCGCCGATGAAGGCGATCTTGGGATTAGACATCGCGGTCTCTCCAGTCACCAATCAGACGTGATCGAGGCGGCGCTGGGGCGCGTCAAAGCTAGGGCCAGCGGGCCAGCGGTGGCATCGAGGACAAGATCGAGTTCACATTGCCGCCGGTGCGCAGTCCAAAAATCGTGCCCCGATCGTATAGCAAATTGAACTCGACGTAACGTCCGCGCCGCACGAGCTGTTCCTCGCGATCCGCCTCCGTCCATTGCGTCGTGTAATTGGCCCGTACGATGTCCGCATAGGACTCGATGAAGCTCTGACCGACGTCGCGAACGAAGGCGAAATCCGTATCCCAAGCCGTATTGTCGGAATCTCCGGCGCTGTTCAGATAGTCGAAGAAAATTCCACCGATCCCGCGTTGTTCGTTGCGATGTTTGAGGAAGAAATATTCCTCGCACCACAGCTTGTAACGATCATAGGGCGCTATCGCTGCGTGCCGATCGCAGGCGCCGCGCATGGCTGCGTGGAATGCCAAGGAGTCAGGATCTTCCTGAATGCGACGGCGATCGAGCACAGGTGTGAGGTCGCCGCCGCCGCCGAACCAACCTTTGGTAGTGACCACGAAACGCGTGTTCATATGCGCGGTCGGCGCGTGCGGGTTCCAGGGGTGTGCGATGACCGAAACGCCGGCGGCCCAGAAACGCGGGTCTTCCTCGGCGCCGGGAATCTGGCGTGCGAATTCAGGTGCGAAGGCGCCGTGCACCGTCGAGATGTGGACGCCCATCTTTTCCATGACGCGCCCGCGCAGGATCGCCATGCGGCCGCCGCCGCCCGGCGATCCATCATCGTTGGTGCGTACCCAGGGTTCGATACGAAACTGGCCGGGCTCGCGGGCCGTATCGTCAAACGGGCCGGGGCAATCGCGCTCGATCGCCTCGATGGCTTCGATCAGCCGCGTCTGAAGAATTTCGAACCATGTGCAAGCGACAGCCTGCCGATCTTCAAGCCGAGTGTTGGTTGTCAATAGTTGCCGCCTTCTGTCTATGCGCGCCGGCATGCCTTAAGCTGGCTGTACGGAAAGACAATGCCGAATGCACGTTATGTAAGCAGATTGCTAAAGTTTTAAGCAAAGTCTACCTATGTTTCGATATTTACAACAAGCGGCAAATTAAAATTTGCTATTTGTCAAAGCAACAATATCATGTGACCTGAGTTCAAGAGGAGTGAGATCACTGTCAGTCCCGTTGACTTACGCGTGAGGCCAACATGACGAAAGGCGAGCGAATACGCTGCCGTCGTCCCTTTCTCGCAGAGCGCGAGTGGGGCGTCCCCGGAGATTCCGAAGGCACCGTAATCTGTCAATATAATCTCCTGTCCCATCGAATGGGTGCAGAAGTTCTAGTGGATGTTCGTTTCGGCGACATCAGAGTCGTTTGGGGTGCGCCTGCAAGAGAGTTTGTGCCCGTCACTTAGATAGGCGAAACATCAGTTAAGATCGCGGCGCGTAATGCGCCGCATCCAGTTGCGTTGGCCGTCCTACTAATTCTAGACTCGTCAGACGTTTGGGCGTCCGCGCGATGATCCGCCCCCGCCTTACCACGGCGATACGCTCGGCTCGTAGCCTGACCGCTTCGATTGGATCGGCGGCTTGAAGCACGACAAAATCCGCGTCGGCCCCGACATTGAGCCCGTAACTCTCGAGGCCCATCACCTTCGCAGGAATTTCCGTCACTGCACTGAAGGTCCATCGGATCGCCTCGCGGCTCGTCATCGGAACCGCATGCACCGCCATATGCGCGACGTCGAGCAGATCGGCTGCGCCAAGTCCATACCAGGGGTCCATCACGCAATCTTGCGCCAATGCGACGGGGACCCCATGCGCGCGCAATTCCGGAATCCGTGTCAGTCCGCGTCGGCGCGGGTAATTGTCATGCCGCCCTTGCAGGGTAATATTGATCAGCGGATTGGCGATCACGTTGATTCCGGACTCCGCAATGAGCGGCAGCAGCTTCGAGACATAGTAGTTGTCCATTGAATGCATCGACGTCGCGTGCGAGGCAGTCGCCCTCGCGCCCAGTCCCAATCGCGTCGCCTCACGCGCCAGAGTTTCGATGTGGCGCGACATGGGGTCGTCGCTTTCGTCGCAATGCAGGTCGATCGGGAGGCCGCGTTCCGCCGCAATCTCGCAGAGCCGCGTCACCGAGGCCATTCCATCCGCCATCGTTCGCTCGAAATGCGGAATACCGCCGACCACGTCGACGCCGAGATCGAGCGCGCGTTCAAGGTTGGCGGCGGCCGTCGGCGAGCGCAGATAACCATCCTGAGGGAACGCGACCAGTTGAAGGTCCAAATAGGGCGCCACCTGTTTCTTAACGTCGAGCAGCGCTTCGACCGCGAGCAGGCGGTCATCACAAATGTCGACATGGCTGCGCACGGCGAGTAGACCGCGTGAGACCGCGAGATCGCAATAGCGTAGCGCGCGCTCGATTACCGCCTCATGCGTGAGCAGCGGCTTCAGTTCGCTCCAGAGCGCAATGCCCTCGAGCAACGTGCCAGATTGGTTCAGCCGTGGCAGGCCAAGCGAAAGCGTGGCGTCCATATGAAAATGACAGTCGATGAACGGCGCCGAGACCAGGCGCCCGTGGGCTTCGAGCGTCGTATGCGCATCATCAGGCAAATTCGGCGCGATCGCGATGATTTTGCCAGCTTGCACGGCGATGTCGATATTCGTGCGCCCGTCAGGCAGTGTCGCACCGAGCACGAGGAGATCGAAGGTCAATGCCCCTCTCCCGTTCGAAGTAGAATGTCGCGCCGAGCACGGGACAAGCGACACATCGATGTCGGCCTATAACAGCCCAATCTCACCATGCGGCTTTTCCTGACGCCCGTCTTTCGAAGGGCGCCAGCGAGTGAGTGGAATTGCGGTGTCAGCTCTGCACGCCCTTTACGTACCAGTCGATCGTGGCGAGTTTGTCGAGTGGCATTGGCTGGCCCTTTTCGACCATCTGCTTGCCGGATTGGTCAGAGATCGGGCCGGTGAAGACGTCGTAGCTGCCGTCCATATACCCGGCGACGATCTTGTCCGCCGCCTGACGGACGTTCTCAGGCAAGACTTTGTTGTAAGGCGACATTTTGACGGCGCCTTCTTTCATGCCCCACCAAGCGTCGTCGCTCTCCCACTTGCCATCCAACATCGCTTGCGCACGAGTGATGTAATACGGACCCCAAATGTCTTCGATCGCGGTCAGATGCGCATGCGGCGCAAACTTCGACATGTCGGCGCCCTGGCCAAAGCCGAACAGCTTCTTCTTCTCGCAGACCTGAAGCGCGGCGGGGCTGTCGGTGTGGGTAGTGATGACGTCGCAACCGAGGTTGGCAAGCGTATCGGCGGCGGCTGATTCCTTGGCGGGATCAAACCAACTGTCGATCATCAACAGCTTAACCTTGACGTTCGGATTGACTGCCTGCGCCGCTAGCGTGAACGCGTTGACGCCGAGAACGACTTCGGGCACTTTGAACGAGCCGAGATACCCAATCGTGTTGGTCTTGGTCATCATGCCCGCAATCGTGCCGAGGACTGCGCGCCCTTCATGGAAGCGGTTGTTGTAGACGCCGACGTTCTTAGCCTTCTTGTAGCCGGTGCAATGCTCGAAATTGGCGGTCGGAAAATCCTTCGCGACTTCGAGCGTCTGGTCCATATAGCCGAATGATGTGGTGAAGATCAGCTTGTGGCCCTGCGCCGCGAGATCCTTGATGACGGGCGTCGCGCTCGCGTCCTCGTTGACGTTCTCGACATAGTCGGCGACGACCTTGCCGCCAAAATGGTCGACCATCGCCTTGCGGCCTTTGTTGTGCGCCCAAGTCCAGCCGTAATCTCCGACAGGGCCGAGGAAGATAAAGCCGGCCTTGAGAGGCTCGTCGGCAAACGCGCTGCGGCCGAACAGGGGCAGCGCGGAAGCGGCGGCGGCGGCCGTCTTCAGGAATTTGCGCCGGTTCACAAAAGTCATTTTTAGATCTCCTAGAGGTGACTCAAACATCGGACATATACGGCTTGCCCAGGCAAGCCGGGGCCTCGGCGCCGGCGGACCCGCGCGCCGACATTAGCGCGAGCACGATGATCGCCATGAGATAAGGCATTGAAGCCCAGAACTGAGATGGAAGGAAGGAGAATCCAGACGCCTTCGCATAAAGCTCGAGCGTCATGAATAGCCCGAAGAAATACGCGCCTGCGAGCACGCGGCCCGAGCGCCAGCCTGCGAACACGACAAGTGCGAGCGCGATCCAACCGCGCCCCGCCGTCATGCCAGGCTGCCAAAGCGAGTTCGAAACCATCGAGAAATAACTGCCAGCGATCCCCGCCATGGCGCCGCCAAACGCAATCGCTCCATAGCGCACGCCGACGACGGAATAGCCGATCGAGCGCGCGGACACGTCGTTCTCGCCAACCGCCCGCAGCACGAGCCCCGCCCTTGATTTATTGAGGAACCAGTATACCGCAAAGATCGCAATGAAGGCGAAGTATTCGAGCGGACTGTAGCTGAAGAACAAGCGGCCGATCGGATCCTCTGCCCAGGCGTCGGGAAAAATCGGATCGAAGCTCGGATTAGCGAGGCCGATATAGTTGTCGCCGATTAGCGAGGAGAGCCCAGCGCCAAAAATCGTTAGCGCGAGGCCGGTCGCGACTTGGTTGGAGCCGAGCGTCAGCACAAGAAAAGCAAAGATTTGCGAGGAGGCAGCTCCTCCAACGGCGGCGGCGACCAGCCCGAGATAGCCGTTGCCAGTGTCCGACGTCACTGCGAAACCGGTCACCGCGCCGATCAGCATCATTCCTTCGATGCCTAGATTGAGCACGCCGCTCTTTTCGACCACGAGTTCGCCGGTCGCGGCGATCAGGATCGGCGTCGTCACGCTGATGATCGTCACCAGCGCCGAGATGATGAAGGCAAGGGTCACGAAGCGCTCCTCGCCGCTACCGGCACGGGCGCGGCGTCGCGACCCCAATCGACGCGGATGCGCCGGCGCACAAGGACATCACTGGCCAGGATCAGGAACAGTAGCATGGCCTGAAAGATGCCGGCGGTGGAGCTGGGCACATGCACAACGGTCTGCGCCACTTGGCCGCCGACATAGGTAATCGCCAGCACAATGCCGGCAATCACCGCCCCAATCGGATTCAGGCGGCCCAGGAACGATACGATGATCGCAGTGAAGCCGTAGCCCGAGGGAAAGCCGAGGTTGAGTTGGCCCGACTGGCTCGACGCCTCAAGGATACCGGCGAGCCCGGCCATCCCGCCGGAGATCATCATCGTGCTCCAGACTACCCGGTTAGCATCGTAGCCGGCATAGCGCGCCGCTTTCGGCGCCTCGCCGACGACGCGCAACCCCAGCCCGAATTCCGTGCGCGACATGATCACCCAGAACACGATCGCCAGCGCGAACGCGATGAACAGCCCCGGCGGAAACGGTGTGCCAAAAACCGCGCGCGGCAGCATCTGCGCGGCCGTGAACGGCGCGGTCTGCGGGAAATTATGCCCGTTCGGGTCCTTCCACGGTCCCGTCACCATGTAGTTGAGCAATTGCAGCGCGACATAGACGAGCATCAAGCTCGACAGAATCTCGTTGACATGGAAGCGCGTGCGAAGGAACGCGGGGATCGCGCCCCACAAGGCTCCGCCGACAATGCCCGCAAGCAGCATCAGAGGCACGATCCACAGCCCCGTCATTTCTTGGGTGGCATAGGCCACGCCCGCGCCGCCGAGCGCTCCAACGACATACTGACCCTCCGCTCCGATGTTCCAGATTTTGGCCCGGTTGCCCATGCAGAGGCCCAGCGCGATCAGGATCAGCGGTGCTGCGCGGCGGCCGACATCCGACCATTTGTACGAGGCGAGAATCGGTGTGAAGAATATCTCCTTCACCGCCCTGGGGCCATCGTAGCCGATCGCCTGAAAGATGAGGGCGCCGATCAGCATGGTCAGCACAACCGCCGCAACCGGCGTTATCGCCAGCATTGCGCGGCTGGGTTCGCGCCGCTTCTCAAGCCATATGCGCATGCAGGGCCTCCGTCATTTCGATCGTGGCTTGCGGGTCGCCGTGCACGCCGCCCATCAGCAGCCCGATCTCCTCGATCGAGACCTCGCCGACCTTCATCACGCGTGAAAACTTTCCCAAATTGATGACGACTAGCGAGTCGCAGAATTCGAGCAGTTCGTCGAGATCCTGCGACACCACAACCACCGCGCAGCCGCGTCCGGCGAGGTCGACGATCGCCTGTCGGATCGCGCCCGCAGCGCCCGCGTCGACGCCCCAGGTCGGTTGGCTGACCACCAGCGCCGCGGGCTCCTGCAGGATCTCGCGACCCATGATAAATTTTTGCAGGTTTCCGCCTGACAGCGAGCCGGCGATCGAACTTGGGCCTAGCGCCTTGACGGTGAAGATCTTGATCACCTTTTCCGCGTAGGACCACGCGCGTGTGACGTTGATCAGTCCGCCGGTGATGAAGCCCATCCGCCGTCGCGCGGTCAGGATCGTGTTTTCGGCGAGCGTGAAATCGGCGACCGCGGCATGGCCGTTGCGCTCTTCAGGAACCGCGCAAAGGCCGAGCGCACGGCGCTCCGTCGGGTCGAGGTGACCGATCGGCGTTCCCGCAAGCATGATCGATTCCGGCATGCCCGCGAGCGTCTCTCCGCTCAGGGCCTCCATGAATTCGTTCTGCCCGTTGCCCGCGACTCCCGCGACTCCGAGAATTTCACCGGCGCGCACGGAAAACGCGATCTTTTCAAGCGCGACCCCGAAATCGCCGTGCTTGGGCAGAGTAAGCGAGAGCGCCGAGAATTTTTCCACGCCGAATGCGCGCCCAGCCGTCCGCGAGATTGCTTTCAAGCTGGAGCCGATCATCAGTTCGGCCATGCTCTTGGATGTTTCCTTGCGCGGGTCGCATTCGGCGACAAACTTTCCGGCGCGCAGGATGGTTGCGGTTTCGCACAGCGCAATAATTTCGTGCAGCTTGTGAGAGATATAGAGAATCGAGCAACCGCCAGCGGCGAGTTTGCGCAGTGTTTCGAACAATTGCTCGACCTCCTGCGGCGTCAGCACCGAAGTCGGCTCATCCATAATCAGGAGTTTTGGGTTCAGCAGCAGCGCCCGCACGATCTCGATACGCTGGCGCTCGCCCACACTGAGCGTAGAGACAATCCGCTGCGGGTCCAGCTTCAAACCGTAGCGGTCAAGCACACGGCGGATCTCGGTTTCCAGCTGTCGCTGCGAAATCCTCGAATCGAGACCAAGCGCGATATTCTCGAGTACGGTCAGCGCCTCGAATAGCGAGAAATGCTGAAACACCATGCCGATGCCGAGCTTACGAGCCGCCCGTGGGCTCGCGATTTTAACCGCCGCGCCGTCCCACAACACTTCACCGGTGTCGGGGGCGAGAATGCCATAGATCATCTTTACAAGAGTCGACTTGCCGGCGCCGTTCTCGCCCAGCAGCGCATGAATTTCGCCCGGCTTCACCGTCAAGCTTATATTGTCGTTGGCGAGCACGCCTGGGAAGCGTTTGGTTACGCCCCGCAATTGAAGTCGCGGCTTCGCCTTATCAGTTGAGACGTTCGTAACGGACATGGCCCCCATTTCCAGCGCGCGGCGTTGCCCGCCGTTCGCGCTTGCGCCAATGCAAAGACCGTTCCGTCCGCGCGATCCGTGGCAGGTGGGTCCATACTGGCCGAGTTAAGGTTAGAGCCTGCCTACGGCCGCCCGTCAATTAGGCGCCGACGCCCGTTGAATGTGCATCTCAACTGCGATTTGGAAAATGCTGGCGAGCGCGGAACACAACCATCAAGATGACACGCGCCTTACTTCGCCCGACGGAGACTTCAATGAATTTGCACAGACCGCTTGAACAAGACCTCGACAATCTGCGCCGCGCGTTCGATGTCGCGCTTCGGTCGCGAGAGGCCGGCGACCATCCATTCGGCTGCACCCTGGTCGACCGCGAGGGCGAGATTTTGCGTGAGCAGGGCAACGGCTTTCGCGCCGAAGGGTTTGATCGCACCGCGCATGCGGAGCGGCTGCTCGCTACCTGGGCCGCAAAAGCGCACGACGTCAGCTTCCTCAGCGGATGCACGCTGTACACTTCCGCCGAACCCTGCGCGATGTGCGCGGGCGCGATCTACTGGGCGGGAATCGGCCGCGTCGTCTACGGGCAGAGCGAAAAAGACCTCAAAGCCCAAACCGGCGCGCACGAGGAAAATCCGACGCTCGACTTACCGTGCCGCCTCGTATTTGACGCGGGCCAGCGCCCAACTGAGGTGGTTGGGCCGCTACTGGAGGAAGAAGCCGCGCAATTGCAGACGGATTTCTGGGCGGGGCAGGGCGCCTAACCGAAATAGCGGACTTGCAGTCGGCGGGCCGAAACATAACGAGCGTCTACAGTCGGCAAGCCGACGCTCTCGGCGACCCTGGAATTATGAGCGGAACACGGCGAAAAATATGACATAGAGCCAGCCGAATATACCATCGATAATTGCCCAGAAGATCGAATGATTGTTCGAGTAGGAGATCGCCATCGCCAGCGCCGACCCAAAGCCAACCCCATATTTTGCGCCCTGAAGTCGCACGTTATAGTTTTGATCCGGCATAATCTGGTCCCTCGACGCCTCTATAGCGCCTCCTGGCTCGGTCGAAAAGATCGTCGCCGCACCATTGTCAACGCAACATTCTAGGTTTCCACCCTCTCGTCGCCATGCAACCCTGACGTCTCGATATCGTTTATAGTCGCCTGCGGACAATTTGGTCCCGGAATCGGCAAGGAAGTTTTATTATGGCAATGTCGAATGAAAGCCTGCTCGTCATTCTCGTCGTCGGCGTAGTCGCGGGATGGCTCGCCGGCCAGATTGTTCGCGGCG
>JAYTRP010000343.1:0-4820 GCA_043746145.1 Hyphomicrobiales bacterium
CGAGGATCGAAATGCGCGTCGACCGCCGCGAGTTGGCGACCGATCCACTCCGCATCGCTCGATGCGCCGGCCCGTTTCGCACGCGGCGCGCAGTACAGAAGATTTTCCGCAACCGTAAGGTCGTCGAGCACCGACGTGTGCTGATAGACGACCGCGATGCCGAGCGCCTGCGCCAAAATGGGCGACGCTTCCGTCAGCGCTACGCCGCCGATTTCGATCGCGCCCGAATCGGGCGCGATCGCGCCGGCGGCGACGGCCATCAGCGTGGACTTCCCCGCGCCGTTCTCGCCCAAAAGAGCGTGAACTTCGCCTTCAACCACCTCAAGTGAGACTCCGCCGAGCGCGGTGACGCCTGGATAGGTCTTGACGACGCCTAAGAGGCGCAGAACGACGCGAGAAGCCATATTCAGCGCTGCCTATTCCGTCTTGCCGTAAGTCTCGAGATCGCTAGGGCTAAGTCGCGCCGAGTCGAGCGCGTCAGGCGGCAGCGACGGATCGCATTCCGGATTTTTGCCGGTCAGCGTGTCCTCGAAAATTCCGAGGCCGTATTTGGCTGGTTCGGTGTTGGTGATACCTTCGACGGCCGAAATGGCCTTGCGCGCCGCAATGCGTCCAATCCAGTTTCGACCAGAGATCGTTCCAAGCTGCAACCCGGGGCTTGTCGGCTTCAGCTTGATGTATTCGCATGAGAGTTGATTGCCTTCGAGGCTGGCGAATGGCACGAGCGGCTTGTTGGCGGCGGCATAGGCGCGCAGCAGGCCGAGCGACTCGAAACCGCCGCTGTCGTTGATGACGGCGTCGATTTTCGGGTATTTCGCGAGCAGAGCGGTCATGGTTTTTTGGATCTGCGCCGCGTCCCAGTTGGTCACCGGCCAGTCCGTGTAGCCCGTGAGCAAGGTGATCTTCGGATATTTCTTGAAGGCGTCCTCGATTCCCTTGAGCGTCTTCGCGCTGACCGGGTTGCCGGCGGGGCCGCCGAGAAACACGACATTGCCCTCGCCCTTGATCGCCTTGGCAGCCCATTCAGCCCAAGCGACTCCGGCGGCGTGCTCGTCCCAATCAAGATATTCGACATAATCGTTCCCCGCCGCGCCGCCGGGATCGGCTGCCCACGGCACGGTTTTGATGCCGGCCTGCGTTGCGGCGCGAATCGACGGCAACTGCGATTTGCCGAAGTCGGGGATCAGCACAAGCGCATCGACGCCTTCGGAGGTGAGGCCGTTAACGTCAGTGATTGATTTCTGCAGATCACCCTGCCCGATGCGCACGACTTGCTTCACGTTCGAGCACTTTGCCGCTTCAGAACGAACAGCCGCCATCGAAGACTTAGACCAACCATTGGCGCCAAAGCCATCGTGGATCCCCAGCGTCATCGGCTTGGTTCCGCAAAAGGCGGCGCCATCAATCTTACCAGAAGCGGCGATGATTTGATCGGCCGTCATTTCCGCGGCTGAGAGCGGCAAGACGCCGAGGGTCAACGCCGTGATCGCCGCAACCGCCGCGGGAGCGCATAGAGCCCAAGTTGGACGTACAGTTTTTTTCATTTTTTTCCTCCCAAACCGGACCGGAATCGGCCCTTATCAAAATTTGCGTAACTGCTATTTCGCCTGTCGCGGCGGCGCCGAAGCGATGGTTGATCCTCGCTGCCGACGCGCGATCTGGAACAGCGGCGCCCAGGGCACGAGCCGCAGCGCCATGCCGAGCACGATGATCACCGCCTGGATGATGAACTGCGACGACGTCTTGGCGCCCATGCCGACGGTGACCTGCTGCAACTGCGTCAAGAAAATCGCGCCGACGGCGGTCGCCGCGACGCTTCCGGCGCCGCCCAGCAGCGACGTGCCTCCGAGAACCACGACCGTAATCGTCGGCAGCAGATAAGACCCCCCTACGAACAGGCTGGGGATGCTCAGGTAACCCGCTAGCAGGATGCCCGCGAAGGCGTAGGAAACGCCCGCGAAAACGTAGGTCGCTGTTTTGTAAGAGGAGACCTTCATGCCGGCCGCGCGGGCCGCGCAAGCGCTTGCGCCAATCGCGACGAAACGCCGCCCGACAACCGTCCCGCGAACGCCGATCTCCACCAAGACAATCGCGACAAACGCCACCATAGCCAGCACGGGAACGCCAAACAGGCGACCTACGGCGAACTCGCCGAGCAACGAAGGCACTTCGCGCGTGGTCGCGCCTTTCGTGAGGTATAGAACGGCGCCATAGAGAAGCGCGTTGACCGCAAGCGTCGCTACAAGCGGCGTCACTTGGAAGCGGGTGATCGCCAAGCCGCAGACCAATCCGGAAACTGCGCCCGATAAAAGCGCCGCCGCGCCCCATAACAGCAGAACGGAATTACTGCCTTCGGGATATTTCGAGATCAGCACTGCCGCCAACGAGATCACGCCAGGCACGGTGAGATCGAGCCCTCCTTGCTGGATCACCAGCGTCTGGCCGATCGCTGCGATCGCGAGGATCGAGGCGAAGGAGAACACTGACAACGAGGAACTGGCGGAGACGCTGCCCTCGGCGAGGAAGGGGCTGACGACATAGAGCAACGCGGTCGCTAACACGATTGCGACAAATTGCGGTTGGATCATGCGAAACAGATGCGACGCTCTCATGCGCCCAGGTCCGTGATCCCCGTCGAAGTCATGTTTGGCGCCTTACGCTCGGTTCAGGAAAGAGACGGCCGGCGCGGCCGTGACGTTGCGCTTGGGCGCGGCCGCCGCCATAGCCTCCGCGGTCGATGGTCGCAGCGCGCTCGAGGCGCAACAGCCGCAACCAGCGCGATGGCGCAGCAAGCGCGAAGCCGGCGCGGAATTGCGGCTTTCGCCACTGGCGGCGCGGATCATCGGCGCGCCAAGCTGCCGCGGCGCCAGTTCTCCGCATGATGGACACAGCTCCGGCTCCTCATAGGCGGCAATCGAGCGGATCTCATCGAACGGCCCGCATTCCGCACAGAGATAGCTGTAAAACGGCATTGTCTTGGCTCCTTACCGTGCGCTTACTTCCGGCCTTCAGCTTGCGTGCCGCCGACATAGGGGTTGGGAAGCCAGGCGCCATCGCGCTTCACGCCGGCTCGCGCAAATAGGCCGTCGCAGCTCGCCTCCATACGACGACGCAGTGCCTTTACATCAACGTCAACCAACTTGCCGTGCCGCTTGACGGCGCGA
This sequence comes from Hyphomicrobiales bacterium, assembly GCA_043746145.1. Lineage (GTDB taxonomy): Bacteria > Pseudomonadota > Alphaproteobacteria > Rhizobiales > Beijerinckiaceae > Roseiarcus. The sequence goes on from JAYTRP010000343.1 coordinate 3,165, forward strand.
CCGCGAACGAAAACGGAATCGATGTTGCCGATATGCGCATCTTCGATGACGGCGCCGATTGGGTTGTTGATTGGAAACATGTTCAAAGAGTCAGTATTGATCAGCACCAAATCCGCATCCTTGCCCGGAGTCAGGGAACCGGTCCTGCGGTCGAGACCCGCCGTTTTGGCGCCCTGCAGCGTCGCGAAATCAAGCATGTCGCGCGCCGTAAGCGGCAGCGGATCGAGCAGTTTCTTCTCCTTCAACGCTTCGGCGTTGACTGCGCCGCGCGTCGCCGCCATCAGAATGCGGATCTGCGTGAACATGTCGCCGCCCACCGATGTGCAGATGTCGATCGAGATGCTAGGGCGCACTCCGTATTTTAGCGCACCCAGGGTCGCGGGATTGCCATGTCCCATGTTTAATTCGACCTCCGCCGAGATCGACACGGAACCGCCGGTATCGGCGATTAGCTTGAACTCGTGGTCGGCAAGCGTGCAACAATGAACATAGGTCGTGCGTGGGCCTAGCAGCTTGCGGGAGTTCAGTTTATCGATCGGGTTGTCGAGGCCCCAAAGACCATCGCCTGCGTGCAGAGTGATCGGCAGATCGAGCTCGCGCGCCATTCGGAAATCGCGCTCGGTCGTATCCAGAGTGGCGAATTGAGGACCGCGCGCCGCGAACGCCATTGTGAGGAGATCGTTGTCGGACGTGAAATGCTGTTTGCGGACGCGCGCGACGTCTTCAAAATTGCTGGGCAAGTCGCTGATGGGGAACCACTCGCGATTGGCGTTGCCATAGCCGTAAACAGCTCTGATGCCGGCGTCACGCAGGCCTTTGATAGCAGCGTCCGCGTGATCGGGCGTATTGTTGTTATGTGACCAATCGACGAGCGTCGTAATGCCCGCATCGAGGGCCTCCAGGGCGCCGATGAAATTGGCGACATACATGTCATCGGCGGTGTAGCGCTCGCCCATCACACCACGCACGCCGCCAAAGTATTGAGCGAGGCTCCAATCCGCGGCTGCATTTCGAAGCAGGCATTGCCAAGTATGTCTATGAGTGTCGACGAAACCAGGGATGACGATCATGCTGCGGCCGTCGATCTCATTCGCGTCGACCGGGCCGAGATTGGGCTGCACCGCGGCAATCTTTGTGCCGTCGATAAGAATGTCCCCGTCCAGCATGTCTCCAATGGAGGGATCCATTGGTAGGATGATCGCATTGCGAATGACTGTCCGCTGCATCATTGCGTTTCCTCTATCTTCTTTTAGCTGATACCGCACACGCCATACATTCCGAGGGTGCAGCGCAGTACAGGCAGTTACAAGACTACTTGCGAGCCTTGCACTCAAATCTAAACCTAGTTCGGCATCACGTTACTTACGACTACCTGTTCTGCAACAACGCTACCAGATGGACTTTGGCGTCTCAAATCATTAAACGTGATGCCCCCTATCGGAAGCGATGATGCTGTGGAACGCTGATGTAGCGCTTCAATCAAGGCCGCTCTCCCGCTCGGAGTGCGCCGTCGTGATGAGTTTCTGCTTGAAACCGCTCGCGCTCGCCCTCGGGAACCGGTACGCGGAACACGTTGATTGTCATTGAAATAAGCGTGTAATAGCCGAGTATTCCGACAAGTTCGACGACTGTTTTAACGCCGAACTGCCCTATGGC
>JAYTRP010000344.1:0-4812 GCA_043746145.1 Hyphomicrobiales bacterium
ACTGGCGCTCCGTCAGGCCGTCGGCCGTGAAGGCGTAGATATTGCCGTAGACGTCGCCAAAACGATCGTTGAAGAACGGCCCCTGCACGCCTTGCGGGAAATCGGTCTGAATGTCGCCAATCATGTTGCGCACGCGCAACCAGGCGTAAGGCACGTCCTTCGCCTTGGTGGTCGGCAGCAGGTTGACGAACACGATGGTCTGACCCGGCGTGGTCACGCTTTTCGTGAAGTCGAGCGATTCCAGTTCCTCGAGCTTCTTCTCGATGCGGTCAGTGACTTGTTTAGTCACTTCGAGCGCTGAGGCGCCGGGCCATTGCGCTTGGATCACCATCGTCTTGATCGTGAAAGCCGGGTCCTCCTCGCGACCAAGGCCGAGATAGGAGAACACGCCCGCGATTGCGAACACGATCATGAAATACCACACGAGCGAGCGGTGCTCGAGCGCCCAGTCGGATAGATTAAAGCCCTTCACGGCGCCGCCTGGGAATCGAGTTTGACGGCTTGGCCGTCTTGCAAACTGTGGACGCCCGCCGTCACGACGCGCATCGCCGGCTCAAGGCCGCTGGTGACGACGACCGGATCGGCTTTCGCGTTCGCGACGGTCACGGCGAGCGTCGCCACGGTCAGCGTCTTTGGGTCGACCACCCAGACGAAATCGCGTCCGTCCTTCTCGAGGATCGCCGAGCGGGGCAGCCGCACTACAGCTTTCGAGGAGGAGGACAGCAGGCGCGCGACGATCGTCGAGCCAAGACGGAAAACGTCGGGCGGTTTGGTCAGCGCGATTTTGACCCGCCGCGTGCGAGTGGCCGCATCGGCCGCGGGCGCGATCTCGCGCACCTCGCCAAGGGCGCGTATCGTCGCATCGAGTTCGGGCGAGGCTTCGAACTTCGCGCCCAGCGCGATGTCGCCGGCTTCCGCGTCGGGAATGTCGATCACCGCGTCGCGCTCGCTCGGTTCGGCGACGTTCACGACCGCCTCGCCGGGCGATACTGTCTGTCCGACCTCCGCGCCTGTGCTGGTCACCACCCCGGCGAAATCGGATTGGATAATGCTGTAGCCCAACTGCTCCCTGGATTTTGCGAGTTCGGACATGGAGCGGGTCTGCAGAGCTTGAGCCGCCGCGCGCGCCTGCACCGCAGAATCCATCTGCGCCTGCGTCGTCGCATTGCTGTGCAATAGCTGATTCTGTCGATCTTCGATGCCAATCGCATTAGCGAGCTGCGCCTGACTGCTGGCGAGCGCGGCGTCAGCGGCTTGCATGCCGAGCCTGAGCGCGGTCGAATCGATCGCGGCGAGCGTCTGACCCTTGGCCACGAGGTCGCCGGTGTTGACCGGCCGCGCGATCAACCGCCCCAGCACGCGAAACGAGAAGGCGGTCTGCACGCGCGGCTGAACCGTCCCGATCAGCGTCAACTGATCAGCGGCCGAGGTCGAAACCAGCGTCGACAGCACCGGACGGACCGGCGCGGGGCCCGCGAGCGGCTTGTTGCAGGCGGCGAGGCCGGCAGTGGCCAGCAACGCGGCGGCCAGACGTGCGGCCCTCATGGCGCCGCCTGCTCGGTCTCGACGTTCTCGCCGGGAAACAGGAACTTCGATCCTTCCGTAACGACGATGTCGCCAGGGGTAAGGCCGTCGCGCACCACCAGCGTTTCGTTCTCGTAGGAATCAGCGTCGACGCGCCTGAGGCTGACGGTCTTGCTGGCGGGATCGACCACCCAGACCGCGAGGCGCCCGTCCATCGTCGTCGCCGCGCTCCACGGCAGCATGATCGCTTTTCTCGGGGGATAGAGGGCGCGCCCGATTACGGCGGCCCCGAGCGGCATCTGCACGTTGGGATCGTCGATCCCGATCTTCACGCTGACCGTGCCGGTGCGGGCGTCGACGATCGGAGCGACTTCACGGATAGTTCCCCGCGCGACTACGCTGGGGTCGGACACCAGCGAGATCTGCCCGCTGCCGGTCGGAGGGTGGAAGAACACCGATTCGAAGACATGAAAAACCGCATCCCGCTGCCCATCCTGTGCGAGCGTGAAAGCGGCTTGCGCCGCCTGCGCAACCTGACCGACTTCGATGAAGCGAGCGGTGATGATCCCCGCTTTTTCGGCCTTGAGCTCGGTGTAGGTCAGCGCGTCGGCCGCGCTCGCCGCCTGCGCCTTTGCCTGGTCCAGGGCGCTCGTGGCGGTGCGCAGATTCTGCTCGGCGGTGTCGAAGCTCGGCCGCGTCGTGAATCCCGAATCAAACAGCGACTTTTGTCGGTCAGACGCAGCAGAGGCTTGTTTGAGCAGCGCCTCCGCCGATGTGACCGAGGCGTTCGCGGCATTAAGATCGGCCTGCGGTTCCGCCGAGTCGATCCGTGCGAGAACCTGTCCCGCCTGGACGTGGCTGCCGACATCCACGTCGCGCGCGATCACGCGTCCACTCACCCGAAACGAGACGTCCGACTGCGCGCGGGCGGCGATTTCGCCGGTCAGCGTCAGGCTCGTTACGTAGTCCTTGGACGTGGCGACCATGGTCGCGACTCGCAGCGGCGCACGCGGCGGGATCGCCTCGGCATTGCAGCCGCCGACGGCGAGCGCTAGCGAGACGACGGTTCGCTTCAGCCTCATCCCGCCGATCCCCTAGTCCCTAAACACGCGCGAGTTAGACGCGTCGCGAGCATGGGCGTCAAGCAAAGCCAGTTGCGGCCGGCGCCCTCAGCGTGCGAGACCGCCCAGCTTTCAAATAACGGAAAACGTTCGTTGCCGTATGTGATGCTCGCGCTGCTGTCCCTCCTGTGGGGAACCTCGTTCCCGCTGATCAAGATCGCGACCCGAGGGTTCGATCCCTACGCATTCGCTTTTTTACGCGTGACGATCGGCGCCATCGTGCTTTCGCTGGTCGCGGCTTCATCGCGTTTGTCATGGCCCAGGGGCGCCGTGTGGAAGCGGCTGGCCGCCATGTCGCTGGTTGGTCAGATCGCGCCATTCCTGCTCGCTGGAGCCGCCGCGCGACTGACCACCAGCGCCGATCTTGCGCTTATGATGGGCGCCGCGCCGATCCTCACCTTCGTATTTGCGCGCGTGTTCGGGCTTGGCGAAGCCTGGAACCTTCGCATCGGATTCGGGCTGGCGTTGGGCTTCTGCGGAGTCGCCATCTGCATTGGCGCTCCCGTCACGGCGTCGCCCACGGCGGGAATGGGCCGCGTGCTGGGTTTGCTCGCGGCTGCTGGCTACGCGATGGGCGCGCTCTTGTCGCGGGAAGCTTCGCGTCAAGTCGGCCCGACCATGGCGGCGACCGCTTCGATGACGCTGTCGAGCGCCGTCCTTATTGTAATCTGGGTCGTGATGGACGGACTGCCCTCTGCGGACGCGCTCGCGCAGACGCCGCTTGGCTCTGTGCTGGCGATTCTTGCGCTCGGCGCGTTCAACACGGCGTTAGCCTACGTCGTGTATTTCCGGCTTGTGTTCAGCGCTGGCGCCACCTTCGCCGCGCTGAACAATTATATTGTGCCCTTCATTGGACTTCTGCTTGGCGCGGCTCTGCTCGATGAGCCAATCGCGCTGGCGGCCTGGATCGGCTTAGCCTTCGTGCTGGGCGGCGTTGCTCTGACCGGCAGGAGCGGAGGGCCGCGCGCCGCGCCTGCGTAGCGAGAAGCAGCCTCAAGCGCCGAGTGTGACGACTTTGCGGATCAGTGCGCGGCGTGGCGGTTCCTTGCCGACTTGCAGCCGTCCCTTGCCGTTGCAGACGACCCTCGCGCCTGCGACGTTCGCGCTGAAGATGCGGCCGTCCCGTCCAGCGTCGCGAAGCGCGGCGGTCAGCGCCTCCATCTTTTCGAGGCTCACGCGCTCCGGCGCCTCGCCGCCGATCGCCGCGAAAGCGAGGGTCAGCAGCCGGCGGGCAATCTCGAACGGTTCCGCGAATAGAGCCGAGGCGTCGCAGGCGCCGGTCGCAACGAGCCCGAGCCGCTTCTCGGCCGCGATAGTTTGCGCAATCAGCGCCTCTTCAACCAGAGCGGCGCGACGGGCGAGACGGGCGAGCGTGGGTGCGTCGAGCCCCTCGCGCGCGACTTCGAGCATCAGCTTGCGCAACCGCGGGCGGGCGTAATGCAAATCCTCGTTCGAGGGATCGCTGGCGTAGGCGATCCCCTCGCGCTCGCAGAAGGCCACCAGCGCGGACTTGGGGTATGCCAGCAGGGGTCGAAAGATCGTGACCCCGTCGCGCTGCGAACGCGAAGCCATCCCGGCCAGACCCGCGATTCCCGATCCGCGCGCGAGGCGGAACAGCACGGTTTCCGCCTGGTCGTCGAGGTGGTGCGCGGTGACGACGGCGCTGAGGCCAAGCTGAGCGGCGTGCGCCCCGAGCAGGCGATAGCGCGCCTCTCGAGCGCGTTCCTGCACGCGCGTCGTAGGCTTGTCGCCTTCCCAGCGGAGCGTCTTGTGAGCAATTCCGTGCGTCTTGGCAAGATTGGCCACGGCGGCGGCTTCATCCGCGCCTTCCCGTCGCAAGCCGTGGTCAACTGTCGCTGCATACAGGCGTGGCGCCGCTTTCTGCTTCGCCCAAAGCGCCGCCATCAGCAAAAGGGCGGTTGAATCGGGGCCACCGGAGACGGCCAGCAGCAATCCCGGTTCTCCTGAAAGCGGCGCAAAGATCGCGTTGATCGCGTCGCGATCGAGCTGACCTGCGCCGTTCACTGGCAGTGGTGGGTCTGCATTTCACGGTCGACGGTGCGCTTCACCGATGACGGCGCTGTGGGATAACGCTTGCCAACGACGGCGAAGGTGGCGCAGGCCTGCTCGCTATTGCCTAGCATCGCGAGTGCCTGCCCGAGGCGCA
>JAYTRP010000345.1:0-14363 GCA_043746145.1 Hyphomicrobiales bacterium
TGCCCTCCTGCCGCGACCGCAAAGTTTCTCCGCGTCTCCAGCTTCAACGCTCTCTACCGCGACAGCGCCCGCAAAGCTTCGCCTTGGCGTCGGTCTGGCCGTGATAGCCATTATGATGGCGCTTACGCTCATGTTCTCAATGCGTTCGCCGCCAACGCCGGCGCAAGGCGTTTCCCTTCCCGCTACGGTCGAAAAAGACCTCGCGAAGCCGTAGCGCCAATTCTATCAGCCTGTGAATCGTGTGTTGCTGTTTTGGCGTTAATGCGTGGGACGAACGTGAGGTGCGCCTGGGTAAGCTCGCATGAGAGCCTGGCTATGGGTCCATATGTGCGTTCGCGAATGGACATTGAATACATTTGCTCTGAATAGAGTCCGCGCCTGTCAAATCGGCAATGCCTTGATTGAGCGTCGGGCGGGCGTCGTTGTGCCGGCAAGCCTCAAAGTCGACGATTTCTTGGCGTTCTTTGCGACAGCTCAATTGTTTGTCACATAAGACAGGCAAGATGCGTGAACGAAGACAGGTTCAATGACTTTGCGAGGCAGCTCATTCGAGGGTTGCAGCATAAGGAAATATGTCTGCGCGACGCGGCGCCCATTCCGGCTCAGGGTTCCAAGGGCTCGATCATCGGAAGCTTAGCGAAATCGGGCTCCGTAGATCTAACCGGATGAACTTTGGCGCCTCATTCCGCACTAGGGCGCAACCGCATGATTCTCGATGGGTCTGGCAGGCAAAACCGCAGCGCAATAAGAGGCATCAGATATGAATGTACCCGTTACATCGCGAGAATTGCGGCTGGTTGACGATTCGACGCCGTCAGTGAAGGCGACTGTCCCGCTTAACGCAAGCGAATGGCGTCAAATAGACGCCTATTGGCGCGCCGCAAATTATCTCTCCGTCGGCCAGATTTATCTCTATGGCAACCCGATGTTGCGTGAGCCGCTCACGCTGGCGCATGTCAAGCCGCTCGTGGTTGGACACTGGGGCACGACGCCAGGACAGAACTTCATTTACGTGCACCTCAATCGCGTGATTAAGTTGCATGATCTCGACATGATCTACATCGCTGGTCCCGGACACGGCGGCCCGGCGCTAGTTGCAAACACATATCTTGAAGGTAGCTATAGCGAAGTCTATCCTGACATCAGTCAGGACGAAATTGGCATGAAGCGGCTGTTCAAACAGTTCTCGTTTCCTGGCGGCATTTCGAGCCACGTGGCGCCCTCGACGCCCGGTTCCATTCACGAAGGCGGCGAGTTAGGCTATTCCCTCAGCCACGCCTTCGGCGCCGCGTTCGACAATCCCGAACTGATCGTGGCCTGCATCGTGGGAGATGGCGAGGCCGAAACGGGGCCGTTGGCGACTGCCTGGCAGTCCAACAAGTTTCTCGATCCCATTTCCGACGGCGTGGTGCTGCCTATCCTGCATCTCAACGGCTACAAGATCAGCAACCCAACCATTCTTGCTCGCATCGACCACGAGGAGCTGGAGAAATTCTTCGAGGGTTGCGGCTGGACTCCGCTGTTCGTCGAGGGCGACGATCCAGAAACGATGCATCAACTTATGGCGGCGACTCTCGAGCAAGCCATCGAGCAAATCCACGCCATTCAGAAGCACGCGCGAGGGGGTAATGACGCGACGCGGCCGCGTTGGCCGATGATCGTGCTGAGATCGCCAAAGGGTTGGACGGGGCCGAAAGTCGTCGATGGATTGCCGAACGAAGGCACATTCCGATCGCATCAGGTTCCCATTCTGGTTGATGGAAAGCACCCCGACCATGTCAAACAGCTGGAAAGCTGGATGAAGAGCTATCACGCGGAGGAACTGTTCGACGCGAATGGAACGCTGAAGGCCGAACTCGCGGAACTGGCCCCAAAGGGCGCGCGCCGCATGGGCGCGAACCCGCACGCCAACGGCGGCATGCTGCTGCGCGACCTTAAAATGCCGGCGTTTCGCGATCACGCGGTCCACGTTCCCGCACCCGGCGCGGTCTCTGCGCAAGATACGATGGTGCTGGGTAAATTCCTGCGCGACGTCACTCGCCTCAACGAGGACAAGCGCAATTTCCGCATTTTCGGGCCCGACGAGACCCTCTCAAATCTGCTTGGCGAGGTGTTCGAGGTCACCAACCGGCAATGGGAAGCAAGCGTGATCGAGGGAGATGAGTTCCTCAGCGCCAACGGCCGTGTGGTCGACTCTCAGCTGAGCGAGCATCAGTGCGAGGGGTGGCTCGAGGGCTATCTGCTGACGGGACGTCATGGGCTGTTCAACAGCTACGAGGCGTTCATCCGCATTGTCGATTCCATGTTCAGCCAGCACGCGAAATGGTTGAAGGTCACGCTCGAGCTGCCGTGGCGACGCAAGATCGCTTCACTAAACTACCTGCTCGCCTCGCATGTCTGGCAGCAGGATCATAATGGCTTCACCCATCAGGATCCGGGCTTTCTCGACCACGTCATCAACAAGAAAGCGGATGTCGTCAGGGTCTATCTGCCCCCGGACGCTAATTGCCTGTTGTCGGTGTTCGACCATTGCCTGCGAAGTCGCCACTATGTGAACGTCGTCGTGGCCGGGAAGCACGCCTTGCCGCAATGGCTGACGATGGATCAAGCGGTCGTTCATTGCACCCAGGGCATCGGTATCTGGCAATGGGCGAGCAACGATCAAGACTCCGAGCCCGACATCGTAATGGCCTGTTGCGGCGACACGCCCACACTTGAGGTGCTCGCCGCAGTGTCCATTCTGCGCGAAAATCTGCCCAGTGTGAAAATCCGCGTCATCAACGTCGTTGATCTCATGCGGTTGCAGCCTAGCGCCGAGCATCCGCACGGACTCGGTGAAGCCGAGTATGACTCGCTATTCACCCGGGATAAGCCGATCATCTTTGGCTTCCACGGCTATTCGTCACTCGTACACGGGCTCACTTATCGCCGCGCCAATCGTCGGATGCATGTGCGTGGCTACAAGGAAGAAGGCACGATCACCACTTCGTTCGACATGCGCGTACAAAACGATATCGATCGATTCCATTTGGTGCAGGACGTCGTCGACAATCTGGAAGGACTGGGGAGCAAGGGCGCGTATTTGAAGCAGAAGATGCGCGACAAGCTGATTGAGCACAAGATTTTCATTGACGCTCACGGAGAGGATCTCCCAGAGGTTCGCGACTGGAAATGGACCCCCGCGGCGTAAGCGCGAGATTAGCCGTCAATCAAGCAGGCGACGGCGCTTCAAGGCGCCGCGCGCGGGCCCTGTTTGAGCCCGAGGCGCGGCGAGCAATAAAAGTAACCTATTCGGCGATCAACAGGCGCAGGCCGTGCCAGGCGCTTTGAGCCATCCGCCACTGAAGCCCGCTCTTTCAAGCCCCGTCGAGATATAGGGGGATTTGCGCATCAGGTTCCAGATAAGGCCGGTGCGAAAATTCTCGATCATCAGGACGACGGGTCCTTGGTCGATGCCGAAGTGGAACGGCGAAACCCATAGCGGAGGTGAGTTGGCCCTCTCCCCGATCGTCGCGTTGATTGTAGCTTTGAAGCCATACGGATTATTTTCCCGCAGCTTCGATGCCTCAAAATATTGCAGAGCCGGCGCAACAATCTCGGGCGCGAAAGGTAGCGAGGCCGCGACCGCCCAAGGCGCCAGACTGCCATCGTCCGGCCCGTCGGGCGCGCCGCGAGCCCCGTAACCAAAGAAGCGTCGCTTTGTTCCATTGATCGTGTAGCGGGCGGGTCCAGGACCATCGCTAGCCGTTATTCCCCAAGCGGTTTCGCCGTAGCCAGCAAACCGATTGGGATTTACGATCGCATATTGCCGGTGGACGTGGGTCGCGCGGCGGCTGTTTTCGAAATAATCGCTGCGCTTGTCGCGCATGTATTCGTCCTGGACTCCGCGAAAGTCGATCCAGATATGAGAAAACTGATGAATGAAAAGCGGGCCCGCATACAAAAATTCATGATCGTAGACGTTTCGCCACTGATAGGTGGCGGTCCATTGCGGATAGCTTTCCGCCGGTAGCGGATGCGTCGGCGAACCTAGACCCAAAAGATAGAGGATCAACGCCTCGCTGTATCCCTGCCAGCGATAGCGTAGGAAGCCGCTCTTTGGTTTCCAACCAAGCGTCACCGTCGCGTCGCGGTTTCGAGCCCAGTTCCAATCAACGCGACGATAGAGCGCGTCGGCGAGATCGCGAATCTCTCTTTCATCGACGTCGTCGCGCGAGAAATATTGCGCGGCAGTGAGCATTCCCGCCAGGAGAAGCGTGGTGTCAATCGTCGAAAGCTCGCAATTCCAGGTGCGCTTGCCGCTGATCATGTCGAGGAAATGGTAATAGAAGCCTTTGTAGCCCGTTGCGTCTACGTCGCCGCTCTGCACGCTTTGGTGAAAGAACCGAAGAGTCGTCAACGTGCGGTGAATAGCGTCCGCCCGGGTGATAAAACCGCGCTCGACGCCGACGGGATAGGCCGTAAGCGCGAAGCCAACGGCTGCGATGCTCGCGGGCGAACCCGTTGCGGTTTTGTCGGCGATCAATCCGTTAAGTGGGTTTGCCTCATGGACGAAGTAATCAAACGCTTCGCGTTGAAGATGATCCAGGAAGTCAGCGCTGAGCCCTGGGTTGCTCATGAGTAGATCCCGGCCGCAGAGCGTCGCGCAGCCGTGTCGAAACAACGACGTTGCGGGCCATGCCGCGCGTCGGCGCTAAGAACCTGTGTTGATCGACTGCCAAGTCTCACGCGAACCTCCTGACCATCGCTGCCTGCAAGGACCTTCGGGAAGCCTTAGACCCGATATCCCAGCGGGGGTCGACAGCCCTGGAGATCACCGATTCGTGGCGACATCCCAGTGAATTTTCGGCGCATCGAGGGAACTTACGCTTTGCTGGAGGCTGTCCGTCTCGTACCCGAAAACCGGCGAAATTGACCTAGGCAGCGGCGCATTCGCCAAAAAGTGAGCTGCGCGCTCCAGAATTCTAACGTAAGCTAATATTAGGAGAAGATCATACATCGCGTTGGGAGCCGGATCGGTGGAGCGGGTGACGCTCAGTATGTCAGACGAATTCGCCGCCGAACTGGCCAATTTCATGGGCAGTTACCACTATGACAACCGCTCGGAGGCAGTCCGGGATCTCGTGCGACTGGGTCTGGAACGCGCCCGGATCGATCACACGCTGACCGGGCAATGTCTTGCGACGCTCTCCTACGTGTTCAATCATCACGTCAGAGAACTGGCGACGCGAATGACCGAGATGCATCATGCACATCACGAGCTTCACGTCACAACGACGCATGTCCATCTGGATCACGAGAATTGTCTCGAAATCGTGGTGCTGCGTGGCGACGTCGCCGTTGTTAGAGAGTTCGCGAAGGTGGTGATTGCAGAGCGCGGCGTCAAATATGGTCAAGTGACTTTTGTGCCGGTCACAATGGAGACCACGGCGCACAACCATTCCGACGCCGGGCATGGCCACGGCCGAGCCCATTTTCACGCGCATCCCAAGGATTGAACGGTTTGCGCCGCTCCCTCGGCGCCCCGGTGCGCAAGACAAGCCGCATGAGTGCGATCGCGACGGTATTGTTTGATGATACGCGCGTAACGTTCAGGGGCAAGGTGATTGGAATCTATTGTTTGCTGATCGTCGCCAACGTCGCCGCATGGATATGGGCGATCGTGGCGTTTCGAGACTTTCCGGTTTTGCTGGGGACTGCCGGACTCGCCTACAGCTTTGGATTGCGCCACGCTCTCGACGCGGATCATATCGCCGCGATCGACAACGTCACGCGCAAAATGATGCAGGAGGGGCAGCGGCCTGTGGCCGTTGGGCTATTCTTCTCGCTTGGTCATTCCACCGTCGTTGTCGCGCTTTCGCTGGCCATCGCCATCGCGACTGCCGGCCTACAAAACCGATTGGACGCATTCAAAAGTATTGGAGCCGTGGTCGGTACATCGGTCTCTGCGCTATTCCTGTTCGGCATCGCGGTCGCGAACTTCCTGGTGCTGATCTCAATTTATCGGAGTTTTCGAAACGTCAAGAACGGTGGGCTTTTCGTTGAGGAGGATCTCAATTTAACGCTCGCCAGTCGAGGTCTGCTCGGCCGCGTCCTTCGCCGCTTTTTCCATTTGATCGAACACTCCTGGCAGATGTATCCGCTCGGTCTTCTGTTCGGTCTAGGCTTCGATACCGCGACGGAGGTGGGCCTGCTCGGGATCTCCGCCACACAGGCGTCCCACGGCGTAACTGTCTGGTCCATCCTGGTGTTTCCCGCGCTTTTTACAGTCGGAATGACACTGGTTGATACGACGGACAGCATTCTTATGCTGGGCGCTTACGGCTGGGCGTTCGTGAAGCCGATCCGAAAGCTCTATTATAATTTGACGATCACAGCGGTATCCGTGCTCGTCGCTGTCGTGATTGGCGGGCTTGAGACGCTGAATCTTATCGGCGACCAACTTGGCTTAACCGACGGCGGTGGATTCTGGGGCGCGATTGGCGCGCTGAACGATAATTTCGGCGTGATTGGCTTCGCGATCGTCGGAATTTTTGTCGTCGCTTGGTTGGTTTCGTACATCGTCTACCGGGTAAATCGTTACGACGATATAGAGGTTTTGACAAGGTAAAAGCCTGTCCAATCAGACATAGAAATCTGATTACCCGAGCAGCCTTTTCGCGCGGGGACTCAGTCAGGTTGCAAATTGCAGAAAGCGAAAAAGCACGCAGGGGACGCAGCCGCGCGCGCCTCTTAGGTTAAGATTGCCAACACGGCCTGCCGACAGGAGTCGCTTATGATCGAGGGCAACGACCCGACAGCGCGTGCGTCACTGCGTCGAGACTAGCGAGGTCGGCTTCGAGAAAATTCACGAGCGGGCCATGCATGGAATTTACGCGGCGATCGTCGCGATTGTCGCGTGTCGCCAGCAGGGAGGTGAATCGGCGAAGAATGGTGAACATGGCAGATCTCCGTGGAGACGGGAGCAACTTCTGCTGCCACTATTGACGCGCCGTTCACCACGGCGCTGTGGCGTGGGCCACATCCCGCCATTTCGCCGATTCCAGTTAAATTATACTTAAAAATTTTGCGTGACTGATCAGCGTTGCGGCGGCATCAGATCGGCTCCGGACCGCGCGAAATTGCGGCTACTCCGGTGCGCGAGACCTCGATTAAGCCGATCGGGCGCATCAGGTCGACAAAATCGTCGATCTTGCGCGGGGCGCCAGTGATCTCAAAGATGAAGCTCTCGGTTGTCGCGTCGATCACTTTGGCGCGGAACGCCTCGGCAAGTTGCAGCGCCTCGACGCGATTGTCTCCTTTGCCGCGCACCTTGACCATCGCAAGTTCGCGCTCGATCGCGCGCGTCAATAACGATAGATCGGTGACTGAATGGACCGGAACCAACCGCTCTAGCTGATGGCGCACTTGTTCGATCACCTCCGGCGTACCTGATGTGGCGATCGTAATGCGCGACAGATGGGTCTCGTGGGCGACCTCCGCAACAGTCAAGCTTTCAATGTTGAACGAGCGCGCGGAAAACAGGCCGACCACGCGCGCGAGAACGCCCGGCTCGTTGTCGACCAACACTGATAACGTGTGGCTCTCCGGATTGGCTTTGCCAAGCGGCGAGGAATACGGCGAGGGCGGATAGGCGGGCGGATTGGTCATGACGTTCCCCAATAATCTCTCTATTTGTCTTGTTTGTTCATCAACCGCGCGGCGGCGCGATCCAACGCTGAAACAGATCAAAGTCCATGTTGCCGCCGGACAGCACGAGACCAACCTTGGCGCCTGCGAGACTTGCAACCTCTTGGCGCGCGGCCGCGAACGGCGCCGCGCCCGCGCCTTCAGCCAAATTGTGAGTATCCGTCCAATAGGCTCGCACCGCTTCCGCAATTTCCTCGTCGGATACGAGAACGATGCGCTCCGCGCCTTTGACGATGATGTCGAGCGCCTCCGCGTCGGGAACCCGCGTGGCCATGCCGTCGGCTAGCGTATCGGCGCTGGTTGTCGTTATGACGCGGCGTTCAGCGAAGGAGAGCGCGTAGGAGGGCGCGCCCTTTGCTTGTACGCCGACAATTTTGGTTTTTAGTCCCAGGGCGTCACGCGCGGCGATGCAGCCGCAAATTCCCGAGCCCTGGCCAACCGAGACATAGAGCGTATCAAGGTCGGGGTGCTCGTCAAACAACTCGAGCGCGTAGGTCGAAACGCCGAGCGCGAGATCGCGATGGAACGAAGGGACCATTTCAAGCCCACTTGTTTTGGCGACGCGGATCGCCTCCTCGCGCGCCGATTGATAGTCGGCGCCAAATTGAATTAGCTCAGCGCCAAGAGCTCGCATCGCGGCATTTTTTTCGACTGAGTTGCCCAGCGGAACATAGATGCGCACAGGGATGCCGGCGCGCGCCGCGGCGAAGGCGAGACTCTGGCGTGGTTGCCGCGCGTCGCCGAGATCAGCCCGCGACCTCCTCCGCGTTGCTTCACCTTATCGACATAGGTCAGGCCGCCGCGCACCTTGAAGGCGCCGGTTGGATTGTGGTTCTCGTGCTTGACCACCACCCTAGTCCCTAGCCGCTGCGATAACAGTGGCCAGGAGAGCGAAGGCGTCGGCCGCAGGGTCGCGAGCACGAGGTTGTGTGCGGCCCTGATCTCGGCGAGCGTAAACATGACCGATCCCTGCGGCGCGTCAGACGAGCATCTTACCCTTCTCGTCAATCACATTGCCAAGATCGATGCCCGCATCATCGCCGAGTTCGGCGAGCAGCATCTCGTTATGCGCCTTGCCCGATGGGATCATTGGGAAACAATTTTCCTTCTGATCGACGAGGCAGTCGAAGATGACCGGTTTGGGATGGTCGATCATTTCCAGAATCGCGCGGTCGAGGTCGGCGGGATCGGAGCAGCGAATGCCATGCGCGCCGTAGGCTTCCGCGAGCTTGACGAAGTCGGGCAACGAATCCGTATAACTCTCGGAATAGCGGCCGCCATGCAGCAGCTCCTGCCACTGGCGAACCATCCCCATATATTGGTTGTTGAGGATGAAGATCTTAACGGGCAGCCGGTACTGGATCGCGGTCGACATCTCCTGAATGTTCATCAGGATCGAGGCCTCGCCCGCGATGTCGATCACTAGCGACTTTGGATGCGCCATTTGCACGCCGATCGCGGCGGGCAAGCCATAGCCCATCGTGCCGAGGCCGCCCGAGGTCATCCAGCGGTTGGGCTCTTCAAAGCGGAAATGCTGCGCCGCCCACATCTGATGCTGACCGACCTCGGTCGTGATGTAGACGTCGCGGTTTTTGGTCAGCTCATAAAGCCGCTGAACGGCGTGCTGCGGCTTGATGACAGCGTTCGAGTTCTTGAAACCAAACGAGTTGCGCCGACGCCAATGCTCGATCGTCTGCCACCATTTCGCGAGCGCCGCCGAATCAGGCCGTGCCGTTTCGTTACGCCAAAGCGCGACCATGTCCTCCAGCACAGACGCGCAATCGCCGATGACGCCGAGATCGACCTTGACGATCTTGTTGATTGAGGAAGGATCGATATCGATGTGAATCTTCTTTGAGTTCGGTGAGAACGCGTCGAGCCTCCCGGTGATGCGGTCGTCGAAGCGCGCGCCGACGCAGATCATGAGATCGCAATCGTGCATCGCGTTGTTTGCTTCGAACGAGCCGTGCATGCCGAGCATACCGAGCCATTGTTTGTCTGATGCGGGATAGGCGCCCAAACCCATCAGGGTCGAAGTGATTGGAAAGCCGGTCATGCGCACGAGTTCGCGCAACAGCGTCGAAGCGCGCGGCCCCGAATTGATGACGCCGCCGCCGGTGTAGAAGACCGGCTTCTTGGCTTTGCTCATCATTTCGATGGCGTGCTTGATTTTCTCCGAGTCGCCCTTGAGCTTTGGTTGATAAGTCTTATGCACGATGTTTTGCGGGAAGACATAGGCGCCGCTGGCGAACTGAATGTCCTTGGGGATGTCGATCACAACCGGACCCGGCCGGCCGTGCGACGCGATATAGAA
Organism: Hyphomicrobiales bacterium; assembly: GCA_043746145.1. GTDB lineage: Bacteria > Pseudomonadota > Alphaproteobacteria > Rhizobiales > Beijerinckiaceae > Roseiarcus. The sequence goes on from JAYTRP010000345.1 coordinate 10,004, forward strand.
CGCCTCGTGTAGAATGCGCGGCAGATCCTCGATCCGGCGCACCAGGTAATTATGCTTGGTGCAATTGCGGGTAATGCCGGTCGTGTCGCATTCCTGGAACGCGTCTGAGCCGATCAAATGGGTGGGGACCTGCCCGGTTATGCAGACCAGCGGGATCGAATCCATGAAGGCGTCGGTCAGGCCCGTGATGGCGTTTGTCGCGCCCGGGCCGGACGTCACGAGCAGCACGCCCACCTTGCCGGTCGATCGTGCGTAGCCTTCGGCGGCGTGCGCGGCGCCCTGTTCATGGCGAACGAGGACGTGGCGCACCTGATTCTGGCCAAAGATTGCATCGTAGATCGGAAGCACCGATCCACCGGGGTACCCGAAAATGTACTCCACGCCTTGGTCCTTGAGGGCCTCGACGATCATCTCAGCGCCGGTCATCGGCTTCGTCATTGATCTCACTCCGTTTAGCGTGTGCCGGGTCCGTCCGGCGCTCAAGGCAATAAAAAAGGCCCGCGAGGGGCCTGGGTCATGCGCCGATGCAGTGGATATCGAGCTGTTAGGCCCGTCCACCTCGCGGCGCGCATCGTACGATAAGCATAGCGCCCAAGTTAGGCTCCAGAGTCAACACAATCTAAGTAAGACAGTAATCGCGCCGCGTCGAGGCGTCAAGCGTGGAAGTTAGAGATTTCGCTGTTTAGAAGCGCTGCACAGCGGCCAGATGAAAAAAAGCGGCTTCGCCCGATCGGACGACGCCGCTTAGTTTCCGCTTATTACTTCGGCGCGTCCATTTCTTTCTTCATCATCATTTTCTTGTGCATCATGTGGTGATGCATCATCTTTTTATGCATCATATGATGATGCATCATATGATGGTGCATCATGTGATGATGCATCATCATCTTCTTGTGCATCATCTTGTCGTCCTTCATCGGCATTGCGTCTTCTGCAAAAGCAGCGCCGACGGAAACTGTTAGAAATGCGACGCTAATTGCCGCGGCCAGAATTGACTTGCCCTTCATGTACCGGTCTTCCCTTCGTGGCGCCCGCCTATGGGACGGCGCAATGATATGAAGGCGCCCCCGAGCCTTACCGCGCGCGCCCACCACATTTTCGACCAAATTCATTATTCGTTACAAGGTGGATTTGGTTTTTCTAGGGATAGCGTGGCGTAATAATCGCGGTAGTGTCGAACGGGACACAGCCCCACGTAAACAGGCCAATAAAAAACGCGCCCCGAGGGGCGCGTTGATATTCCACATCCTAGTTCAGCAGGTCTCAGTAACGGTAATGCTCGGGCTTGAACGGGCCCTTATCGTCAAGGCCGAGATAGGTTGCCTGCTTTTCCGACAGCTTGGTGAGCTTCACCCCGATCTTGTCGAGATGCAGCGAGGCGACTTTCTCGTCGAGATGCTTGGGCAGAGTATAGACCTGCGTGGCGTAAACGCCTGGCTTGGTGAACAATTCCATTTGCGCCAGCGTCTGGTTGGTGAATGAGGCCGACATCACGAAGGACGGATGTCCCGTGGCGTTGCCCAGGTTCACGAGGCGGCCTTCCGACAGCAGCAGAATGCGCTTGCCGCCAGGAAATTCGATCTCGTCCACCTGCGGTTTGATGTTGTTCCACTTGTAATTACGCAGCGAGGATACCTGAATCTCGGAGTCGAAATGTCCGATGTTGCAGACGATCGCGCGGTCGCGCATGTCGCGCATGTGCTCGATGGTGATCACGTCGACATTGCCGGTTGCGGTGACGAAGATGTCGGCGCGGGGAGCCGCATCTTCCATCGTGGTCACTTCGTAGCCTTCCATCGCCGCCTGAAGCGCGCAGATCGGGTCGACCTCAGAGACCATCACGCGGCAGCCCGCATTGCGCAGCGAAGCCGCTGAGCCTTTGCCCACGTCGCCGAAACCCGCGACCATCGCGACCTTGCCGGCCATCATCACGTCGGTCCCACGCCGGATGCCATCGACGAGCGACTCGCGGCAACCGTATAGATTGTCGAACTTGGACTTCGTCACGCTGTCGTTGACGTTGATCGCCGGCCAAAGCAGCTTGCCTTCTTTGGCCATGTTGTAGAGGCGATGCACGCCTGTCGTCGTCTCTTCGGTTACGCCGCGGATCGAGTGAGCGTTGCGCTCATAAAACCCCGGGTGAGTTTTGAGGCGCTGCTTGATCGAGGCGAACAGCACTTCCTCTTCTTCGTTGGTCGCCTTGTCGAGAAACGCCGTGTCGCCCTGTTCGGCTCGGAAGCCCAGATGGATCAGCGCAGTGGCGTCGCCGCCGTCGTCCAGGACCATGTTCGGCGAACCACCATCCGCCCATTCGAAGATGCGGTGCGTATAATCCCAGTAGTCTTTCAGGCTTTCACCCTTGATGGCGAAGACCGGCGTGCCGGCGGCTGCGATCGCCGCTGCGGCGTGGTCCTGGGTCGAATAAATATTGCACGAGGCCCAGCGCACGTCGGCTCCGAGCGACTTCAGGGTCTCGATCAGCACGGCGGTCTGAATCGTCATGTGCAGCGAACCGGCGATCCGGGCGCCCTTCAGCGGCTGGGTCGCTGCGAATTCCTCGCGAGTCGACATAAGGCCAGGCATTTCGGTCTCGGCGATATTGATTTCCTTGCGGCCGAACTCGGCGAGCTGCATGTCGGCGATGGCGTAATCGGGATTTTTAGCGGTCATTAACAGGGTCCTCGCAACCAGCGTTGCGTCCCTCTAACAAAATCTGCGACATAGCGCAATGCACATATAAAGAACTCTTTATATGAATTTTTGCGCAGCCGGTACAATGTTCTTCGTGAGAGGCGTCGCAAAAGCTGCGGCGGAAGCGTGGTTAACCAAGACGCGCGGGAACCAAGGATGCGCTTTTCAGCGGGGTCGGCATAGGTTAAGCAAGAAGTGCGCCCAGACAGCGCGGTTCTGTTTCACGTCCCGGTGAGTATGTATGGCGCTTTCTGCTAAGCTTGCGATGCGTCAAGGCCAATCGATGGTGTTGACGCCGCAATTATTGCAGGCGATCAAGCTTTTACAGATGCCGAACGCCGAGCTTGCGGCCTTTATCGAAGCCGAGGTGGAGCGCAACCCGCTGCTGGATAGAGCCGAGGACCGGCCGGTGCATGACCACGCCGAGGTGGAGCATGCGCCTGAGGCGTCAGGGGATGCGGTCCCGGGAGACTGGGCGTCCGAGACGCTCGCGACAGATCCCGTGCAACTTGCGCGCGACCTCGGCACCGAGATCGACAACGCTTTCGATCCTGATCGCGCAGCGACGCCGCGCGAGGCGTCGGGTCCGGGGCCGGGGGATGCACAGGGTTTGTCGGCGACATCATATGGGGGCGGCGGCGGTGGGGGAGGCGGCGATGGCGAGGCTGCCGATCTCGAAGCCTATATCGCCGCTAACGAAAGTCTCGGTGAATTCCTGACCCGGCAATCGGTAATCGTGATCGCAGATCCGGGCGATCGCATCATCGCCGCCTCGCTGATCGACGCCGTGGACGAGGCTGGCTACGTCAGGGGCGATCTTAGCGAGATTGCGGAGCGGCTCGGCGTGACGCTTGCCCGCGTCGAGGCGGTGCTCGCCCGCTTGCAGTCGCTCGAACCGACCGGTGTTTTCGCGCGTGACCTTGCGGAGTGCCTAAAACTTCAGTTGATCGAGCGCGACCGCTTCGATCCGGCAATGCAGGCGCTGGTCGCGAACTTACCCGCGCTCGCCCGTCGCGATCATGCGTTGTTGCGCCGGGTCTGCGGCGTCGACGACGAGGATCTCGCCGACATGATTTGCGAGATTAAGCGCCTCGATCCAAAACCCTGCCGCGCTTTCGGGGGAGGGCCCGAGCCGCTTGCAATACCCGACGTGATCGTCACCCAGGCGCCGGATTCGGCTTGGCGGGTCGAATTGAATAGCACCGCGCTACCTCGCGTGCTCGTCAACGAGACCTACGCCGCATTCGTGCGCGGCGGCGCGGCGCGAGAAACCGACCGGCAATATGTATCGAGCCAGTTGCAGAGCGCCAATTGGCTGACCAAGAGCCTCGAACAGCGCGCTCGAACGATACTCAATGTCGCTTCCGAGATCGTGCGGCGGCAGGATAGTTTCCTCGTGGCGGGCGTGTCGGGTTTGCGCCCGCTCAACCTGAAGACAGTCGCCGATGCGATCGGCGTGCATGAATCGACCGTGTCGCGCGCCACCTCCAACAAGTATATCCAAACGCCGCGCGGGCTGTTCGAGATGAAATACTTCTTCACCACCTCGATCGCCTCGGGCGGAGCGGGCGAGGCCCATTCCGCGGAATCGGTGCGCCACAAAATCAAGCAAATGATCGAAGCCGAGGATCCGGCCGACGTCCTCTCCGACGATGTGATCGTCACGCGG
>JAYTRP010000346.1:0-4804 GCA_043746145.1 Hyphomicrobiales bacterium
GAGTATTTCCCGCTGGCTGGGAGTTAGAGACCGGCGCGCTCCGGTCGCGACGGAAGAGGATGCGCAATGGCTGCGAGACGTAGTCGCAGCCCCTGCAAACCCCGAGTTGCATTCGGACATGCGCAACATCGCGAGGTTCGCGTATCTTTCGGGTGTGCATCCTGCATATGTATGGTCATCCGCCGTCTGCTTGGCATACTGGGGCACGACCGCCGCGTGGCTCGGAGTACTAGCGCGGTCCGATCGTGCTTACATGCCGATCGAGGTCGCAGAGTATGTCGTGGATACCGTCGCGGAAATAAATGGCGTCGTGGTTGTCAAAGACTCGTCGCTGGCGGACCTCATCCGCCTGAACCTGCAACCGGCGGAGCTTCTAGACGCCGGGCGCCGTCGTTTGAAAGGTCGCGCGACGGTAGTGCGTCGCAGTCGGTCTGGTTCGCTACGGTCGACTTTTTATGAATTGTGCGATCGGCCGATTGGAATTTTACGTCTTTTTCGCGCGCAACGCGCCCCGCGACACGCACCGGCGCCATGAAACCACTAACTCGTAGCCCAGAGATCATGGCGTCTGACATTTATGAACCGGCTCAGGGTTTGCTCCGGCGTCCGGCCTGGAGCTGCGATTTCGTTGTCAATGGCCGGTTTCTTTGTCAACCAGTCACCGGTGTCCAGCGCTATGCGAAAGAGATTGTCGCCGCGCTGGATGGGTTGCTGACCCAAAGCAATGGAAAAGGCCAGATCCTTACGCCGACAGCAGCGTCGCTCGCGCAGTATCAATCAATCGAAATCGCGAAGGTCGGCCACACCAAGGGATATCTGTGGGAACAATCGGAATTGCTTGCGCATGCACGCAAGCCGATTCTGAGCCTCTGCAATGTTGGCCCTGTTCTGGCCAAAGAACAGGTCGTCTGCATTCATGACGCCAACATCTTTCGCGAACCTGGTAGTTACAGTTGGGCCTTCCGGTCCGCCTATAAAGCGCTCATGCCGGCTCTTGCGCGGCGTGCGGCGCGGATCGCGACGGTCTCGCGAGCATCCGCGTCGGACTTGGCGAACTACCTTCCGCTCAAGCTTGCCGATATTTCGGTAATTCCAAACGGTCATGAGCACGCCCTGCGCTGGCGCGCCACACGCTCCAATCTTGCGCGGTCGTTCAATGGCAGGCGCTCGTTCGTGTTGCTGATCGGCAGTCTCGCTCGTCATAAAAACCTCGACCTCGTGTTGAAGCAGTCGGTAGCGCTTGACGCCCTAGGCTTGGATATCGTGGTCGCAGGCGGAACATCGTCGATATTCAACGGGGCAGCGCCGCTACGTCGGCCATCCGTCTCATGGCTGGGTCGGGTCAGCGACGACGACCTCGCGTTTCTCTATTCAAACGCGCTTTGTCTCGCATTTCCGTCACGCTCTGAGGGTTTTGGCCTACCGCTGACCGAGGCGATGGCTCTCGGTTGTCCCGTGGTATCGTCTAACAGCACCAGTATGCTAGAGGTTTGCGGAAACGCCGCGTTGCATGCGTCGCCCGAAGACTCTGACGCTTGGTTCGCGCATTTTACGGCGCTTTTCCGCTCCACTCAATTGCGTTCCGAGTTGGCGGAACGCGGTCGACAACGCGTTAAGCGGTTCTCCTGGACGGAATCTGCGCGCGCGTACCTAAATATTTGGCACGATTCTTTATGATCCATCCGACAGAACCGAGTTCTCCCAGCGGATCAATCAAAATTGCCGGGCGACCAGGGTCGCTCGTCGACACCAAAATTTGTATCGGTGTCGCCACGCGGGGCCGCTCTGCACAGTTGGTTTCACTCATAAGACATTTAAGTCAGCAAACGCTAGCGCCCGCCGCGATAATCGTCTCAAGCGTCGATCCGGGCGATACCACTGGCCTAATTGAAAGCGACGTGGTGCATGTCGTGAATGGACCCCCAGGTCTGACGCGTCAACGCAACGCCGTACTCGACAACATACCGCGAGAGGCCGACTTCGTCGTTTTCTTCGATGACGATTTTTACCCACACGACCGCTGGCTCGAGGTCGTAATCAATGCATTTTCTTCGGACCACCAGCTTTCGTGTGTGACTGGCAACGTGATCGCCGACGGCATCCTCGGTCCGGGCCTTACCTATGACGATGCCGTTCGTGCGCTCCAGGATCAATCACCGGAAGATCACCGCTGGACGGTCGAGAACTATAGTCCGTACGGCTGCAATATGGCATTCCGGCGATCCGCCATCGAGGGCCTTCGATTCGACGAGCGATTGGTCCTATACGGCTGGCAGGAGGACCGGGATTTTGGCGCCCGAGTTGGCCGGGAGGGCGGACGACTTATCCAGCTTGGAAGTGCGGTCGGCGTCCACCTCGGGATCAAGAGTGGCCGTGTTTCAGGCCGGCGCCTGGGTTATTCGCAAGTCGCCAACCCGATCTACCTCCATAGCAAACAGACGATGTCGGCGCCTGACGTGGCAAGTCAAATGTTGAAAAACCTCAGCGCGAACGCCGCCGGATCGTTCCGACCTGAACCCTATATCGACCGGCATGGTCGCCTTATCGGGAATCTGATCGCTTTTGGCGATTTCCTCAGGGGCCGTTGCTCTCCAGAACGGGCGGAAATGCTATGAAGCATCAACTCGTAGACTTCTCAGCAGGTCGCGATGCGGGATTGAAAGGAGATGGACGCAGTGATTCGGACGCGATGAACCGCTCAAATTCTTACTTTGTAGAAGGGCGTACGCTTCGCGCCGCGATGGGTGCGGTCCGAAGATCCTGGCTCAGGTTGCTCGCGTGGACTATAATTTGTGTGTCTGCGGCCCTTGTTTACGTACTACTGGCGACGCCGCAATTCGTGGCGACTACGCAGGTAGTGCTGGAACCGCGGCAACCCGCGATTCCCACAGATCCAGCGTCTTCCATCACCGCGCCCACGCTCGACAGCGCGCAAGCTGATAGCGAAGTACAGGTTCTACAATCCGAGCGAAATCTTCGCTATGTTTTCAATACGCTCAACCTAGCTTCCGATGTTGATTTCTCCGACAACGGTTTTAGCTTCATGGGATGGCTGCAGTCGCACCTGCTTTCTCGGTTTATTTCTCCTCCTCTTCTCTCTCCAGAGGATCAAGCTGCGCACGATAGAGATGTCGCGTATCAAGATTTTTCAGGTCGGGTAACCGTCAAACGGTTAGCCCAGTCGTATGCCTTCGAGGTATCCTTTCGCGCGCTTAGCGCACGTAAGGCGGCAATATTAGTAAACTCGATCACCGCAGCCTACATCCGCGACCAAGTCATCTACAATGTTGCGGCCGCTGCAGCGCAACGCGGCGGCGACTATCTACAGAACCGTATCTCAGATTCCAAAGCAGAAGTCGACGTCGCCACGGATGCCGTTAGAACGGGCGTTATTCCGAACTTTGTGTTCGGGCACGCTGACTCCCGTATCGTCAGCGCAGCAACTATACCGCTGACCAAGACTTATCCGATGACCACTCTCATTCTCGTGCTCTCCCTAGTCTTTGCAATCGTCACCGGGTTCGGCGTCGTCGTTGCGCGCAATGGGCTTGACCGGAAGGTGCGCTCACGCGAGCAGATTGGCGATCTTACCGGCATTGAGGCAATCGCCGTTATCCCACGTGGAAGGCGCAGGCGCGGAGAGGGCTCGCCTACCCTGAGCGAATCGATTGATCATCCTTTTTCGCCGTTGGCGAAGGCGATGCGCGCACTGCGGGTATACGTGCTTGCGACTGAAAACACTTCGCGTTACTTGTCGATTGGGGTCGTTTCGTGCCGGGGCGGCGAAGGCAAGTCTTTAATCGCCGCAAATCTGGCTCATTTGATAGCGGCTTCGCAACAAGCGGTAACCCTGATCGACGCAGATGTGCAAACGGCGTCGTTATCTGCGGCATTGGCGCCGACAGCTCTCGTGAGCCTAAGCGAATTGGCGGCGAGTAAGGGTGTCGATCTTAGCGTCGTCGAGAAGCAGCTTGATCAATATCTTTCGTTCGTTCCGGCGCGGAGCATCAACGGCAGTACTAATCCAAATATCTTTGTTGGCTCGCGTGAGACCCTGCAAGCCATCGGCACTCTGGCAGAATCGCAATACGTCGTCATCGATCTACCGAACATGGCCGAGTCGGCCGAAGCCATAGCCTTTGGCCGCTCGCTAAGCGGCGTTATCGTCATCGCCGCTGCCGGAATAACGACAGTGGACGAGCTCATGCAGCTCGTAAAAACCCTAACTGCGAACTCAGTACAGGTTATTGGGGTCGTCATTAATAAGGCGACGGTCCGATAACCTTATCAAACGGCGCAACAGTCCCAACTGCCAAGTCGAACTAGAGCCCCGCGGAGCCATCAAGATGCGTCAACCCTCCCCTTCGTTTCGCGTCGCGATTTTCAACGTGAAGTTCAGTCCCAACCTGGGAGACGGTCTTCTCTCGGAGTGCTTGGAAGCCGAATTGGCAGTTCAGTTGCCGGGCGTGAGCGTCGAAACGATAGATCTAGCGGGGCGCGAGGTTTACGTGGAGGGCAATCGGCTACGCGGGTCGGCGCTAGCCTTGCTCCAACACAGCCCTTTGACGTTTCGCCATTTGTTGGTTGAGACTTTACTTGGACGCAAGCTTCGAAACGAATTGCGATTGCGCTGGCGCGAGAAGTTACGCGAAGCCGATGCAGTGATCGTTGGCGGTGGCAATCTCCTCAGCGACGCGGATCTCAATTTTCCGCTCAAAATAGACGCCGCGATGAGCGAGGCGCACTCGGCGGGCCTTCGAACTGCCGTATACGCCGTCGGCGTTTCCGATAACTGGACGAACCG
>JAYTRP010000347.1:0-4800 GCA_043746145.1 Hyphomicrobiales bacterium
AGTACGCCCTGGCCGAACAGCCAGTTCTTGCCGGTGAAGATGCCAACCGAGCCGCCGTTGGCGTCGAACGCGCCAGATCCGCCGAGGCCGGAGCTTGAAATGCGAGCCGTGGAATAGCTGCCGAGCACGCCGGCGTAGTAACCGCCCCAGTTGGCCACGACGGCCGACGGGACATAGGATTTGTCGGCGCCGAGGTAGTTGAGCAGGCCGAGCCGCACGTATTGTTCGGACCCACCCGTGCGCGTGGTGACGCCGTTCAGATTGAGCGTAGTCTTCGAAAGACTGTCGTAGAGATATTCGGCCCGGATGACCGACGGCCCGATCAGCGGCAACGACACGTTCGCGTCGACACCAGCGCCGATCGTCCAACCCGGCCGCCGGGTCGAGGCTCCGTCAAATTCAGCGGGCCCCTGTCGCGACTGTGCGAGCTCGGTCAGCGCGAAACCGCCAGCAATGAATGGCTCGAAATCACCGAGGGTGTAACCGACGCGGGCGCGGGCGTGCGCGGAATAAACATTGTCGATCTGGGTCGGCGGGGCGCCGCCGAACTTCTGCCGCAAGCTGTTGCTCGAAATGTCGCCTTCGAAGCCGAACGACCAGGGCGAATAGCGCCACTTGTAGCCGAGCAGCGTTCCGGTCGTGAAGCCAGCCGCTTGCGAGCCAGACCCCGAACTCGTCGTCAGACCGCCAAACGCGCCACCCACCAGCGCGCCGGCGTAGAGGCCGGATGCCGACACGGGCGTTTGATATATCGGCGCCGCCGGCTCCTTCCGGGTCGGGAGGTCCGATGCAAAGGCCCCTGCCGAGGACAGGATTACGGCCGCCGCAATTCCGCCCAGCCGCTTCGATGACATCATTACGCCCCTCGTTGGTCTTGCGGGATCGTTTTTAGGCCATCAAGCTTAAAAAGCCTACTTCGTCTGACTCAGAGCGCCCGCGAGCCGCAATTCGATCTCATCCGCCAAACTTCTGGCCACCCGAATTTCCGCGTCCCTGGACGCCCGAAGATTTGCGAAACTCTGCAAAGTTCGGTCGTAAACCGCAGTTGCCGACGCCGAGCCGCTGAAAATCACTTTTTCGCTGTCGAGTCTAATCAAGTCAAACCGTGCTATTCCTACAACAGTCGCAGCATCCGCCTGCTGGACTTGCGACTCGATCGTCGGCGTCTGCACGGTCTGCGTCAGGGTGACGACTAGCTTATATTTCGCCGGCGACCGCTGGCCCGTCCCGTTCATCCTGCTGAGCAGGTCGTCGCCGAGGTAATGCCCGATCCGGTCGGGGATCGGCGCGACCTCGATCTCCTTCATCGCCTGGACTAGGCCCGGATTGACCTGCTCATTGTAGAGCGGCTGAAAGCAGCCACTCACCATTAGAACGGCGGCGAGGGGCAACCATCGCCGAACCAGGTCAGACCACGACATTGACGATCCTGTTCGGCACCACGACAATTTTCTTTGCCGGCTTATTATCCATCGCGCGTTGCACCGCGTCGAGGGCCAAGGCGGCCGCTTCGACGATTTTGGCGTCAGCGTCGCGCTCGATCGTCAGATCGCCGCGTTTGCGCCCGTTGACCTGCACCGGCATCGTCACATGGGTCGCGACGATCAGCGAGCGATCCACCTGCGGCCACGGGCTCTGAGCGATGAGAGTATCGTGGCCCAGAACCTCCCAACATTCTTCGGCGAGATGCGGCATCATCGGCGCGAATGCATGCGTCAGCATGTCGCCCGCCTCGGCGAAGGCGAAGCGCAGATCGTCGGCCACATCCGCTTTGTCGATCGCGCCGACCGCGGCGGACAGAGTGTTGGCAAGATCGTAAATGGTCGCGACGCAGACGTTGAAGCGCAGCCGCTCGATGTCGTCCTGGATTTTCGCAAGCGCGGCATGCGCGGCCTGCCTCACCGCTGCGGCCTCTTTGGAAAAAGCAGCGGGCATCGCGGGACGCTGCTCCCCGACGATGCGCTCGATCTCGCAAACCAGACGCCATAGCCGCTGCGTCTGCTTGTAAGCCCCCTGCACGCCCGCTTCCGTCCAGATCACGTCGCGATCGGGGGGCGAATCCGACAGCATGAACCAGCGCGCGGTGTCAGCGCCGTAGGTCGAGATGATCTCGTCCGGATCGACCGTATTGCGCTTGGACTTCGACATCTTCTCGATTGCGCCGATCTCGACTGGCGAATCGCCAGCAACTCCGAAAGCGCGGCGTCCGTCAGGAGTAGTCTCGATGCGCACTTCCGCCGGTGAAATCCAGCGTCCCTCGACGTCGCGATAGGTCTCGTGCACCACCATGCCCTGCGTGAACAGACCCGCGAACGGCTCGGCGATGGCGAGGTGGCCGCACTTGCTCATCGCGCGCGTGAAGAAGCGGGAATAGAGCAGATGCAGGATCGCATGCTCGACGCCGCCGATATACTGATCGACCGGCAGCCAAGCATTGGCGGTCGTGGGCGTGGTCGGCGACGTTTCATTCCAGGGGTCGGTGAAACGCGCGAAATACCAGGACGAATCGACAAACGTGTCCATCGTGTCGGTTTCTCGCCGCGCCGGCGCGCCGCATCGGGGACAGGAGACGTTCTTCCAGGTCGGGTGATGATCGAGCGGATTGCCCGGCCGGTCGAAGGTCACGTCATCGGGCAGCCGCACCGGCAGATCGGCAGCGGGAACGGAGACTTCCCCGCAAGCCTCGCAATGGATGATCGGGATCGGGCAGCCCCAATAACGCTGGCGCGAAATGCCCCAATCGCGCAGCTTGAAATTGACCTGCCGCCGCCCCTGCGCGCGATCTCCAAGCGTCACTGCCTCCAGTCGGCGTGTAACCTCGTCGCGCGCGGCCGAGATCGTCAGCCCATCGAGGAAGCGCGAGTTGATCATGGTCCCGTCGCCGTCATAGGCGACTTTATCGATGACGAAGGTCGCGGGCTCGGCGCCCGGCGGGCAGACCACCGGCGTCGCCCCCAATCCATAAACGTTGACAAAATCAAGGTCGCGCTGGTCATGCGCGGGGCAGCCGAAAATCGCGCCCGTCCCGTAATCCATCAAAATGAAGTTGGCGACATAGACCGGCAGCGTCCAACTCGGATCGAACGGATGAACGACGCGCAGGCCCGTGTCGTAGCCCTTCTTTTCCGCCGTTTCGATCGCGGCGACCGACGTGCCGATGCGGCGGCACTCCTCGATGAACGCCGCCAGTTTCGGATCATGCGCGGCGACGCTGGCCGCTAGCGGGTGGTCGGGCGCGATCGCCATGAATTTCGCGCCAAACAGCGTGTCGGGCCGCGTCGTATAGATCTCCAGTTCGGTCGGAGCGCCCTGCCCCGCCAACACGCCGACGGAACCGGGATCGATCGCAAACCGGACCATCAGACCTTCGGATCGCCCGATCCAGTTGCGCTGCATCAGCCGCACTTTGTCAGGCCAACGCTCGAGGCCATCGAGCGCCTGCAGTAGTTCCTCGGAGTATTCCGAGATCTTGAAGAACCATTGCGTGAGTTCGCGCTGCTCGACGAGCGCGCCCGAACGCCATCCCCGCCCGTCGACCACCTGCTCGTTGGCGAGCACGGTGTGATCCACCGGGTCCCAGTTCACCTTGGCTTTCTTGCGCGCGACCAGGCCGGCTTCGAGAAAATCCAGGAACAGCTTCTGCTGATGCTTGTAATAGCTGGGATCGCAGGTCGCGATCTCGCGCGACCAGTCGAGTGACAGGCCCATCGATTTGAGCTGCGAGCGCATCGTGTCGATATTGGCGTAGGTCCAGCGCGCGGGATGCGTGTTGTTCTGCATCGCCGCGTTCTCGGCCGGCATGCCAAACGCGTCCCAGCCCATCGGATGCAAAACGTTGTAGCCGCGCGCGCGGCGGAACCGCGCCACGACGTCGCCCATCGCGTAGTTGCGGACATGGCCCATATGGATGCGGCCAGAGGGATAAGGGAACATCTCGAGCACGTAATAGCTCGGCCGCGAATCGGCGTGGCGCGTCTCAAAGACCGCGCCATCCGCCCAGATCTTCTGCCATTTCCGCTCGGCTTCGTGGAAGTTGTAGCGCTCGGGCCGCATGGGCGAAAAGTCTCTGATGGTATGGGTTTTCAGGAAGCGGGGCGTCACAACATGAATTGCTTGGCGGGTCAAATAGCGCGCGAACGGCAGTTTCTTGTGTTCCCTTAGCACGCCGTCATTTAAGACGATCTCGCGACACTGAGCTTTTAAACCGAGCACCTCATGAACTATTCCCGGCGCGAACCCACTTTAGAGCCGACGACTATTTCGAAATTGCGCCCTACCCAGATGACAGTCGGCATGCGGGAAGTGGAGCGCAAGCGGAAAGCCTGGAGCGAGCGCGACCCGAAAACGCTTGCGGCCTACCTCGAAGCGCATATGGCGCCAGTCGTCCTAGGCCCCGACGGCCAGCGGTACTTGATCGACCACCATCACCTCGTCCTCGCGCTGCATGAAGAAGGCGTGAAGAGCCTCTACGTCACTGTGGTCTCGGACCTACAGATGGTCGACAAGGACGACTTCTGGAACATGATGGATTACCATGGCTGGACGCATCCTTTCGACGAAAAAGGTCGGCGTCGGTCTTATGACGCCTTGCCCAAGACGATCGAGGATATGAAAGACGATCCGTATCGCGCGCTCGCGGGGGCGCTGCGCTACGGAGGGAGTTTCGCCAAGGACTCGACGCCCTATTCCGAATTCGTCTGGGCGGACTACCTGCGCCGTCACATCGATCCCAAGGCGGTTAAGTCTAATTTCCTATCGGCGTTGCAGCAGGCGCAAGAATTGGCGGCGTCGAGCGGAGCC
>JAYTRP010000348.1:0-14318 GCA_043746145.1 Hyphomicrobiales bacterium
GGCGTAATCTCCGGGTCGGGATTGGCCATCGCAAAGATGATCGGATTGGGAGCCATGCTCTTGACCATCTCAGCCGTAAGCGCGCCCTTTGCCGAAAGCCCAAAGAAGATGTCGGCGCCTTCGAGCGCGTCGGCGAGCGTGCGTGCGGGGGTCTCGATCGCATGCGCCGATTTCCACTGGTTCATGCCTTCCTTGCGGCCGCGATAAACCACGCCCTTGGTGTCGCACAGCACCACGTTGGACGCCTCGAATCCTATCGCCTTGATGAGGTCCAGGCAGGCGATGCCGGCGGCGCCGGCGCCGTTGCAGACCAGCTTGGTCTGGCGGATATCGCGCCCGGTAAGTTGCATCGCGTTGATCATGCCCGCCGCCGCGATGATCGCGGTGCCGTGCTGGTCGTCGTGGAACACGGGAATGTCCATCAACTCGCGCAGCCGCTCCTCGATGATGAAGCACTCGGGAGCCTTGATATCCTCGAGATTGATCCCGCCAAACGACGGCCCGAGGAATTTGACCGCGTTGATGAATTCCTCGGGGTCCTCGGTGTCGATTTCGAGATCGATCGAGTCGACGTCGGCGAAGCGCTTGAACAGCACCGCCTTGCCTTCCATAACCGGCTTGGAAGCGAGCGCGCCGAGGTTACCCAACCCAAGAATGGCGGTGCCGTTGGTGATGACCGCGACCATGTTGCCGCGTGTGGTGTATTCGTAAGCGAGCGAGGGATCGGCCGCGATCGCCAGCACGGGCACAGCCACCCCGGGCGAGTAAGCAAGCGATAAATCGCGCTGCGTCGCCATCGGCTTGGTCGGGACGACTTCGAGCTTGCCCGGCCGACCGCGCGAGTGGAACTGCAGCGCTTCCTGGTCGGTGATGGATGTGCGGGGGGGAAGCTTGGCCATGGGGAGAGGGTCCTGAAAACGGGCTGTTGTCTAAAGGGGCCGCCGCGTGACGGGAAGGTGGGGAGCGTGCCTCCGCGATATCGCGCTCGTGTCGCCCCCCTGCCCTGCCGGGCGCAGCGGGACGTTTCGACGCCCGACGCTGCGATTGCTTGTAAAGGTTGGGTTGGGTTTGGCAACCCGACGAAAGAGGAAGCGGGCTTCCGTTGGGGTTGCGCTGCTGGAAGGGAGGCGGCCATTTGGTGGTCCAATGAAATGGAGCGCCCAAGGCGACGCACGACGTCCTTGCGAGCAAAGCGAAGCAATCCAGTCCCGCCGCGATGCTTCGGTGCGCCCTAATCATCGGCCTGCGCCGCGGGCGTGGCAAGGCTTGGACCGCGACCATCCGACCCGGCGCTGGATTGCTTCGCTTCGCTCGCAAGGACGGGTGTGGGGCGATCGGCGCAATTACCGGACTGAGCCCTCCCCAGGCAACGCCTTGCGGATCACGACATAAAGATATATTTATGCCCTTATGCCAAACTCCCACCACGATCCTGTTCCTTTCCCCTTCCCCGAAGCCAGCCCGGTCAACGCCGAGAGCCGCTTCCTCGCCGCCGCCCGCGAACGCATCCTCGTGCTCGACGGCGCAATGGGCACCCAAATCCAGGGACTCGAACTTGAGGAGACTCACTTCCGCGGCGAGCGCTTCGTCGCCTGCAACTGTTTTCTCAAGGGTAACAACGACCTTCTGATCCTGACCCAGCCGCAGGCGGTAGAGGATATCCACTTCGCCTATGCGATCGCCGGCGCCGACATTATCGAAACCAACACGTTTTCCTCCACCCGCATCGCCCAGGCGGATTACGGCATGGAGGACGTCATTTACGAGCTTAACCGCGACGGCGCGCGGCTGGTTAAACGCGCCGCGCTTCGGGCGGAACAGATCGACGGTAAGCCGCGGTTCGTCGCTGGCGCACTCGGGCCCACCAACCGAACCGCCTCGATGTCGCCCGACGTCAACAATCCCGGCTACCGCGCCACCAGCTTCGACGATTTGCGCGAGGCCTATTCCGAGCAACTCGTCGGCCTGATCGACGGTGGGGCTGATCTGATCTTGATCGAGACCATATTCGATACGCTGAACGCCAAGGCCGCGATCTTCGCCTGCGAGGAAGTGTTCGCCAAGATTGGGCGGCGCCTGCCGATCATGATCTCCGGCACGATCACCGATCGTTCGGGGCGCACGCTGTCGGGCCAGACGCCGACCGCGTTCTGGCATTCGGTGCGCCATGCGCGACCGCTGACGATCGGCCTTAACTGCGCGCTCGGCGCCGCCGCGATGCGCGAGCATCTCGAAGAGATTTCGCTGGCCGCCGACACCTTGGTCTGCGCCTACCCCAACGCGGGGCTGCCCAACGAATTCGGCCTCTACGACGAGACGCCGGAACAGATGGCGGCGCAGCTTGGCGAATTTGCGCGATCAGGGTTGGTCAATGTGGTCGGCGGTTGCTGCGGCTCCACGCCTGAGCATATTCGCGCCATTGCAGAAGCGGTCAAAGGCATAGCGCCGCGCGCAATTCCCGAAATTGCGCCGCTGATGCGCCTGTCCGGCCTGGAGCCGTTCACGCTGACCAAAGACATTCCGTTCGTCAACGTCGGCGAACGGACCAACGTCACCGGCTCGGCGCGATTCCGCAAGTTGATTACCGCGGGCGACTATGCCGGCGGCCTCGCGGTCGCGCTCGATCAGGTGCAGAACGGCGCGCAAATCATCGACGTCAACATGGACGAAGGCCTGATTGATTCCAAGGCCGCGATGGTCGAGTTCCTCAACCTGATTGCCGCCGAGCCCGACATTGCGCGCGTGCCGCTGATGATCGATTCCTCGAAATGGTCTGTGATCGAAGCCGGCCTAAAATGTGCGCAGGGCAAGTCTATCGTCAACTCGATCTCGATGAAAGAGGGCGAGGCCGAATTCCTGCGCCAAGCCAAGCTGGTTCGCGCCTATGGCGCCGCCGTTGTCGTGATGGCGTTCGACGAAAAGGGCCAGGCCGACACTTTTGAGCGTAAAGTCTCCATTTGTACGCGCGCGTACAAACTGCTGACCGAGCAGGCGGGCTTCCCGCCCGAAGACATCGTGTTTGATCCCAACGTGTTCGCCGTCGCGACCGGCATCGAGGAACACAACGGCTACGGCGTCGCTTTCATCGAGGGCGCCCACGCGATCAGACAAACTCTGCCGCACGTTCATATCTCGGGGGGCGTCAGCAATCTCTCGTTCTCGTTCCGCGGCAACGAGCCGGTGCGCGAGGCGATGCACGCGGTGTTCCTCTACCATGCGATCCAGGCCGGCATGGACATGGGCATCGTCAACGCCGGACAGCTCTCGGTCTATCAGTCGATCGACCCCGAATTGCGCGAGGTCTGCGAGGACGTGGTGCTCAACCGGCGCAGCGATGGGACCGAACGCCTGTTGGCGCTCGCCGAGCGCTATCGCGGCGGCGCCGCGCGCGAGGGTAAGGCGCAAGACCTATCCTGGCGCGAAAAGCCGGTTGACGCGCGGATCGCGCATGCGCTGGTCAACGGTATAACAGAGTATATCGAGGCCGACACCGAGGAGGCTCGGCTCGCCGCCAAGCGTCCGCTCGACGTGATTGAAGGCCCGCTGATGGATGGTATGAATATCGTCGGCGATCTGTTCGGCGCCGGCAAGATGTTCCTGCCGCAAGTCGTCAAGTCGGCGCGGGTGATGAAACAGGCGGTCGCGATGCTGCTGCCCTACATGGAAGCAGAAAAGGGTCAGGCGCGCGTCACTGCCGGCAAAATTCTGATGGCGACGGTCAAGGGCGACGTGCACGACATCGGCAAAAACATCGTCGGCGTCGTGCTCGCCTGCAATAATTATGAGATCATCGATCTCGGCGTGATGACGCCCGCCTCCGAGATTCTGCGCGTCGCACGCGAGCGCAAGGTCGATGCGATCGGCCTTTCCGGCCTGATCACGCCCTCGCTCGACGAGATGGCGCATGTCGCCGCCGAGATGGAGCGCGAAGGTTTTGACATTCCTCTGCTGATTGGCGGCGCGACGACCAGCCGCGTGCACACCGCCGTAAAAATACATCCGCGCTACGCTAAAGGCCAGACGGTTTATGTCAACGACGCGAGTCGCGCGGTCGGCGTCGTCGGCGCGCTATTGTCGCGTGAAAACCGCGGCGCCTATATCGAAACCGTGCGCGCGGAATATCGCAAAGTTGCCGAGGCGCATGCGCGCGGCGAACGCGACAAAGCGCGGCTGCCGCTAGCCAAAGCGCGCGCGAGCGCGATGAAGATCGACTGGGCGTCCTATCAACCGAAGCGGCCGAGTTTTCTAGGCGCGCGGACTGTCGAGACCCCCAGCCTCGCCGAGCTCGCTTCCTATTTTGATTGGACGCCGTTCTTTCAGACCTGGGAGCTGAAGGGTCGTTATCCCGCTTTGCTCAATGACGAGCGGCAGGGCTCGGCGGCTCGCGCGTTGTTCGCCGATGCGCAGGCGATGCTGAAAGAGATCGTCGCTGGCGATTGGTTCAAGCCGAAAGCCGTCGTCGGCTTCTGGCCCGCCGCAGCCGACGGCGACGACATTCACCTCTATGAGGACGACGAGCGCCATCGCCGGCTCGCCACCCTCTTTACGCTGCGCCAGCAACTTTCCAAGCGCGACGGCAAGCCCAATGTCGCCCTGGCCGATTTCGTAGGACCTCGCGACTACGTCGGAGGCTTCGTTGTCACCGCGGGGATCGAGGAAGACGAGATTTCCCGCCGTTTCGCCCAGCGCAACGATGATTATTCGTCGATCCTCGTCAAGGCCCTCGCCGACCGGTTCGCCGAGGCGTTGGCCGAGGCGATGCACGCGCGAGTGCGCCGAGAACTATGGGGCTACGCCAGCAACGAAACGCTCTCGCCGGAAGCTTTGATTGAGGTAAGCTACCAAGGCATCCGCCCCGCTCCAGGCTACCCCGCGCAGCCCGACCACACCGAAAAGGCCACGTTATTTCGCCTGCTCGACGCCGAGGTGCGTGCCGGCGTCCGGTTGACCGAGAGCTACGCGATGTGGCCCGGCTCGTCAGTCTCGGGCCTCTATATCGCCCATCCCCAGGCGCATTATTTCGGCGTCGCCAAGGTTGAACGTGATCAGGTCGAGGATTATGCGGCGCGTAAGGGCATGTCAGTGCTTGAGGTGGAGAGGTGGCTGGCGCCGGTGTTGAACTATACGGCGCCAGAGGCGGCGACAGCGGAGTAGACGCGGGGGATTAGAGGGTGATCAGAGGCTGTTGTCGCGTCCCCGCAAATCTACTTCTTACGCTCCGCCATCAGCGCGTCGTCTATCGCGCGCGCCTTCACGGCAGCCGGGCGTTGGCTTATCCGCGCGTAGTAGCTTTCGAAGGCAGGGCGTTTCTCTAGGCTGCCGAACATCAGGCCAAAGCCGATCTGCGAGCCGAGATAAACGTCGGCGGCGGAAAACCGTTTACCGGCGACATATTCGTCTCGAGTGACGGCAAACTCCAACACGTCGAGCGTGTCCTGTAACCGGCCGTAGCCGATCATCATCGATTTCTCTTCAGGCGGCTCGACGCCCAGAGCCTTGTTGGTCGTAGCGGCTTCAAAGGGACCCGCCGCGAAGAATAGCCAGCGGTAGTAGGCGGCGCGAGCTGGGCCTGTGGAAATGCGTCAGCGAGATAGGCGCAGATCGCGGCGCATTCCGTCACCACCACGTCGCGATGTCGTAACGCCGGCACTTTGCCCATCGGGTTGATCGCGCGATACGCCGCTCCCTTCATCTCCGGGCCGAATTCGACAATCTCGGTCCGATAGGGCTGGCCTACCTCTTCCAGCATCCACCGCGCCATTCGGCCCCGCGACATCGGGTTAGTGTAGAAAACCAGCTCATCGGCCATGATCGCTCCCCTGACAACGGTAAAGTCGATTTTACCATCACTACTACGTACGTAAACCAGTTTTAGTCGCAAACCTTCATTGCGGCCCGCTTACCTGAACCTATAAACCCCCGACCGCTTGATCTCCGCGTCTTCCAGCGAACGCGTCACCGGCACCGAGTAATGCGCTATTTCTTCGAGCCGGGCGCGCGCGAGATAGGCGCGGCCGGGATCGCCGATCAGCACAATGGCGCCACGCGCGGCGAGTTGCGCCAACCAGTGCGTGACCGCTAGCGCCATGTCCTGCTCATAGGAAACATCGCCGGCGAGCACGACGTCCCAACCGTCGTCGCGGCCAATCAGACTGTCCAGGCCCACTGCGACGGTGACCTGATTGACCTCGGCGTTGATGGCGATCGCCGCCAGCGCGAACTCGTCGATATCGCACGCCTCCACCACGCCTGCCCGCGCCTTGGCGCATGCGATCGCGACCAGGCCGGAGCCCGAGGCGAAGTCCAGCACGCGACGGCCAGCGACAATGCCGGGATTGTCCAGGATGTAGCGTGCGAGCGCTTGACCGCCCGCCCAGGCGAACGCCCAGAACGGCGGCGGCAGGCCGATCTCGCCGAGTTCGTCCTCGGTCTTTTGCCAGAGTTCGACCGCTTCGTCGGCGAGATGAAGTTTCAGTTCGGGCGCGAGTGGGGGCGATAGCAAGCGGGTGTTGTCGCGGATGAACGCGCGGCGATCAGTAATGCGGGTCAAGCGAGCCACGCGCGTCCCCTCCCCCCCTGCGGGGGAGGGTTAGGGTGGGGGGTCGGTTCGGCTTGGTCGACAACGAGCCGAGGTTGTCGCGGCGCCCCCCACCCCTGCCCTCCCGCACGAGGGGGGAGGGGGAACACGCCCCCGCTACTTCCAATGCAGCGCCGTCACCAGCGTGAACAACCGTCGCGCGGTGTTTTTGTCGACGATCACCTTATCCGTCAGCCGCTGCGCCATAAGCTCGGCGCACTCGTTGTGGAGCGCGGTGCGCTCGCGGTCGATGCTCTCAATCTGGCGCGGGCTCGCGGTTCGGATCGCATCGTAATAGGTCTCGCAGACCATAAAATAGTCTTTCAGCAACGGCCGAAACGGAGTCATCGAGACGACGAACTCGGTGACCGTCTCGCCGGCCTCCGTACGCACCGTAAAACTCAGCTTCGATTCCTGCTGCGCGATTTTCAGGCTATAGGGGCCGTCCTCGCGGCCGATCGCGCCAAAACTGTTCTCCTCCACGAGATCGAAGATCGCGACCGCGCGCTCGTGGTCCTGATCGGTGGCGAGGCGCGGCAGCGACGCCTCGTCCAGGGTCACTTCGTAAAGTCTATTCCTCGAAGACGAGGGCGCATTCGCGTTCATTTCAGGTCGTCCAGGCGCAATGACACCGATCGTGCGTGGGCGGAAAGCCCCTCGGCTTCACCCAAAGTGACCGCCGCCGGCCCGAGCGCTGCGAGCGAGCGCGCATCGCATTTGAGGATCGAGGTTCGCTTGATGAAATCGTAAACGCCGAGGCCTGAGGAAAAGCGAGCCGACCGCGCCGTCGGCAGCACATGGTTGGAGCCGCCGACATAGTCGCCGATCGCCTCGGGCGTGAACGGCCCGAGAAAGATCGCGCCGGCGTTGACGATGTCGCGCGCCAGAGCGTCACTATCCTCCGCGAGGATTTCCAGATGCTCGGGCGCTAGTCGATCAACCAGCGGGACGGCGTCCACGAGGCGCTTGACTAGGATCACCGCGCCGTAGTCGCGCCAGCTCGCCGCCGCGATCTTCTCGCGCGGTAAAAGCGCTAGTTGCCGCACGACCTCCTCGCCAACGTTGCGGGCGAAGGCGACGTCGTCGGTGATGAGGATCGATTGCGCGGCTTCGTCGTGCTCGGCCTGCGCGAGCAGGTCGGCCGCGACATAGCGGGGGTTGGCGCGACCATCGGCGAGCACCACGACTTCGGACGGCCCAGCAATCATGTCGATGCCAACCACGCCGAACACGCGCCGTTTGGCGGCTGCGACATAGGCATTGCCGGGGCCGACGATCTTGGAGACGGGCGCAATCGTCTGCGTTCCATAGGCGAGCGCGGCGATCGCCTGGGCGCCGCCGAGGCGATAGATCTCCTCGACACCGGCTAGGCGCGCAGCCGCCAGCACAAGCGGGTTCACTCGGCCCTCGGGCGTCGGCACCACCATCGCGATGCGCCCGCAGCCCGCGACTTTGGCGGGGACGGCGTTCATCAGCACCGAGGAGGGGTAACTCGCGGCGCCGCCGGGAACGTAAAGGCCAACCGCGGCGATCGGACGCCAGCGCCAGCCCAATTCCACCCCGAGCGCGTCGGTGAACACCTCGTCCTTGGGCGCCTGACGCTGGTGATATGAAACGATCCGTTCATGCGCGAATTCGAGCGCCCGCAGCGCCGGCGCATCGCAGGCCGCGACCGCCGCGTCGATTTCCGCCGCGCTGATTCGCAAGCCTGACTTGGCTGTGTCGACCCGGTCAAAGCGCAGCGAATAATCGCCAAGCGCCGCATCGCCGCGTGCGCGTACATCGGCCAGGATCGCCGCCACGACATCGTCAACCTCGGCGGCGGACTCGCGCTTGGCGCCGAGCAGCGCGAGAAACTTCTCCTCGAACCCCGCCGCGCTCGCGTCGAGAAAAATAGCCATAGTTTTATCCCCGCCGTCCGGAAAATCCGGCGGCTCCCCGCCGTCCGGTCATTCCGGTGGCGCTATTGTCAAGGTGTGGCCTTCGCAATCGCAGGCTTGACGACGCGGTCCGACGTCGCGCAATTCCGCCTCGAGACATTCGACATCGAGCCGCACGAGCGTGCCATCGCCGAAGTTCAGGAACACCATGCCCGAGGGCGAGTCCGTCTTCTCGAAGGTGACGCCGAGCAGGTTGCGCACGCCATCGCCCTGAAGGCCGAGATGCGAGACTTTCAGCACGCGGTCGAAGCGCAAGACAGCTTCCACCCGCTCGTCGAGTCCGTGCTTGGCGCCGATCCAGTCGTAGCGCAACGCGCCTAGCACGAAACGATTCTGTGCGGGCAGGTAAATCATGTCCTGCCGGCGCACGCAGGCGTCCTGCGCATGGGCGGAGATCACATCGAGACCCTCGCGGTCGAGCGCGTGGAGTTTCAAGTTTACGGGCTGAGACGATAGGGTTTGAGAAGACATGGCTCAGCCCGTCAGCCGCTCGATGTCGGCCCCACAGGCGCCCAGCTTGTGCTCCAACGCCTCGAAGCCGCGATCAAGATGATAAACACGGTTGACCATGGTCTCGCCTTCCGCCGCCAACGCGGCAATCACCAGAGATACGGAGGCGCGCAGGTCGGTAGCCATGACAGGAGCCCCGCGCAAACGCGTAACGCCTTCCACGATCGCCGTATCGCCCTCTAGCCTGATACGTGCGCCGAGGCGGGCAAGTTCCTGCACATGCATAAAACGGTTTTCAAAGATCGTCTCGGTGATGCGCGAGGAGCCTTTCGCGCGGGTCATCAGCGCCATGAACTGCGCCTGCAGATCGGTCGGGAAACCGGGGAACGGCGCCGTAGACACGTCGACCGCCGAAATACCCGCGCCGTTGCGCCTGACCCGCACGCCGCGATTGTCCGAGGTGATCTCGGCGCCCGCCTGCGCGATTACGTGGAGCGCCTCTTGCAGCAGATCGGGACCGATACCCTCGAGCAGAACGTCGCCGCCGGTCATCGCGACCGCAGCGGCGTAGGTGCCCGCCTCGATGCGGTCGGGCAGCACGCAATGATGCGCGCCGTTAAGCCGGGCGACGCCCGTCACCTCGATTTGCGACGTGCCCGCGCCTTGAATGCGGGCGCCCATCTTAATCAGGCAGTCCGCGAGATCCTTCACTTCGGGTTCGCGCGCAGCGTTGCGAATCAGGGTCGAGCCCTTGGCGAGCACGGCAGCCATCAAGGCGGTGTGGGTGCCGCCGACCGTGACTTTGGGGAAATCGATCTCGCCCCCGATCAGCCCCTTGGGCGCGCGGGCGACGGCGTAGCCGTCCTCGATGTCGATTTTCACGCCGAGTTTTTCCAGCGCCATCAGCAGCAGGTCGACCGGGCGCGTGCCGATCGCGCAGCCGCCGGGCAGCGACACGCGCGCCTCGCCGGAACGCGCTAACAACGGCGCGATCACCCAGAAACTCGCCCGCATCCGCGAGACAAGCTCATAGGGCGCCGTGGTGTCGACGATCGTCTTGGCGCGAAGATGGGCGGTCTGCCCGGCTGTCGCGTTCTCGCCGGGGCGCTTGCCGTCCACGGAATAATCCACGCCCTGATTGCCGAGGATGCGAACGAGTTGGCTTACGTCGGCCAGCCGCGGCAGGTTCTCCAGCGTCAGCGTCTGATCGGTCAGCAGCGAGGCGATCATCAGCGGCAGCGCGGCGTTCTTCGCGCCTGAGATCGGAATAACGCCCCTTAATTCGGCGCCGCCGCGAATTCTAATGCGATCCATGGCTCGTTCCTTCTTGGGGGCTCTCGCCCTCTCGAGGGCTCTCGGTCGGCGCCGGAACGCTCTCGATAGCCCTGCCCCGCTGTTGCGCTTTGCGGCGCTTCAGGTTTTCGCGAAGCGACGCGGCGAGACGCTCTTGGCGCCGGCGCTCCACCGCTTCGCGTTCGGGGTTCGCGCTCATGGGTTGCCTAATAAACGGTTTCAGGGCCGCTAATAGGCCCGGCGCACAGGCCGGGCAAGTCCCAAGCCATACTCTAAGCTATAACGAACTTGGTAAAGCGACGTTAACGAGCGCAGGCGCGGTTTCGAAATAGTGTGGTTACCGGTGATCGAGGCTTCGGCGACTTTGTGAGAGGCAGACATTGCGGTCGCCCATATGCAGCAAGTATTCTCGGTGGATTAACCGCCGCCATTGCGTGAAGAAGCCCACGCGCTGTCGCGCCATCTCAGCTGGCTCGATCAAAAAAGCGGCTCATTGCATAAGGAACGTGCTTGCAAGGACCAGCCTCACGCGGAGGCGCTACAAGAATGCGAGCAAGACTAGCACCGCATCGCAACCCGCAAAGTCTCTTTTCGCCTGGGCATTGTTCTTGCAGTCTGTGTTCTTGCAATTTAACCTTGCAATCTGACAAGAGTGTACGGATTCCGTAGACGCCGTCATGGAGCCGCCACATGCTCATCCGCGCCGGGTTTGACATTGGATTCGAATGTCCCGCCGAAACGTCAATGCTACTTCAACTCAATATCCACCCCTCTCGGCAGAACGATCTGCGCTCGCCCGACATTGTCACTTCGCAACCCTATCTGGCGATGGGCGCCTATCTCGACATGTTCGGCAATCGCGTGACCCGCGTCGACGTCCCGGCAGGAAACGTGACGTTCTCCAATAGTTTCGTGATCTACGATTCCGGTAAGCCCGAGGAAGTCCCCTACGACGCCCCGTTGGGCACCGTCGCGCGCCTTCCCCATGAAGCGCTGCTTTACCTGATTCCAAGCCGCTATTGCGAAAGCGACAAGCTGTCAAATTTCGCCTGGTCGAACTTCGGCGGGATTATGGGTGGATACGGACGTGTGAAGGCGATCTGCGATTTCGTCCACGGCCATATTCAGTTCGACTACAAGCGGGCGAGCCCGCTCAGGGGCGCCGCCGACGCGCTGCAGGAGCGCGTAGGAGTTTGTCGCGATTTCGCCCATCTCGCGGTCGCGCTCTGCCGCAGCATGAATGTTCCCGCGAGATATTGCACCGGCTATCTCGGCGATTTCGGCGTGCCGATCGATCCCAACCCAATGGATTTCAGCGCCTGGTTCGAGGTGTTCCTCGAAGGGCGCTGGTACACAATGGACGCTCGCCATAATTTCCCGCGGATAGGCCGCGTTCTGATGGCGCGCGGTCGCGACGCCGCCGATGTGGCGATTTCCACCGCGTTCGGCACGGCGAGACTGCTTCGCTTCGATGTCACGACGCTCGAAGAACCGGCCTAAGAAAGCTCGGTCGTTGGGGCGTTGGCGAACCGAGAATCAGTAGGCGGTTGGCGGTCGCTAGTTTCTCAATAAGCATGCCCGACCGGCGAGCACGTTGGTAGGGTGTCAGTTGCAAGCTGGTAAGCTATAACCTAGCCCTCGATGGTTGGCCCACCCCGACTACATCTCCATGCCTGCAGCAGGTCGGGCTGCACGGCCTCAAGCGGCCTGGCGAGGGCAAGTTCCTCGTCGGTCAGTTCGGAAACATCACGGCGTCCTAAATCTTCTGGCTGATGCGCGGGGAGCGTTTAGGTTCGTCGATCATAGCGCTACCTTTTAGGGTCATTGGCCTCTTCGTCGCGCGGAAGAGGTCAGCAAAGCCGTTCAGGTTAGAACTCATCACGCCGCCCCGAGCAATTACTCCCCTAACCGGATCATCTGATAGGAATACGGAGGCAATTTCGCCAGGAGCGTATTGCCCTCCACAACAGCGCCCTTTCCCGCGATCGGCTTGATCGCTTGCGGATTGGCCAGCGTGTTGCAGGTCTCGAGATCGCTAGAGGTCATGACCCTGTGGTCGATCACCCGCAGCGCGCCGAACCCATTCAGGTTTACCGCCATGTCCAGGTGCTCCGACCCGTGACGATTGACGGCAAATATCGTGATCGAGTTGTCGCCTTGGTTTCGCACAGCCGAGACATCGAGATATGGCACATTGTCGGCGACGTCGGCGTCATAGCCGGGCGAGGAAACCGCGAGCCGCAACGCAACGCCGCGCCCATAGTTGGAGGCGAAAGCATAGGGATAGAAGATCGTCTGCCGCCACGCGATGCCGCCAGGCTCGGTCATGATCGGCGCGATTACGTTGACGAGCTGGGCTATGCAGGCGATGCGCACCACATCCGAGCGGCGGATGAACGTGTTGATGACGCAGGCCACCTGCAACACATCCTCGAAATTGTAGATGTCCTCGAGCAACCGAGGCGCGTGCGGCCAACCCTCGGCGCCGTCGAGGATCGCCCGGTCCTGCTTATGTGAGTGATACCAGACATTCCATTCATCAAACGAGATCGTCACCCGCTTTGCGCTGCGCTTGGTCGCGCGCACGAATTCGATGGTGGAGGCGACGGTGCCGATATAGGCGTCGAGTTTTTCGCTGAGCGCGAGATAGTTGGCCGTATTTTTTGCGCGGTTGGCGAAATACATATGAAGCGAGATATGGTCGACGGAGTCGTAAGTGTGTTCCAGCACCACCCGCTCCCATTCGGGATAGCTCTTCATATCGGAATTGGATGAACCGCAGACGATAAGTTGCAGCGACTTGTCGAATGCGCGCAGGGTCTTTGCGACTTCATTGGCCAACCGGCCGTACTCGTGCGCCGTCTTGTGACCGACTTGCCAGGGTCCGTCCATCTCGTTGCCGAGACACCAGTGTTTGACGCCGAATGGCTCGGCGCGGCCGTTCTTCTTGCGTAGATCGCCCCAGTAACTGCCCGTCGGCCCGTTGACGTATTCCACGAAATTACGCGCCTCGTCGAGGCCGCGCGATCCCAGGTTGATCGCAAGCATCATCTCGGCGCCGACCTTGTCGCACCAACCGGCAAATTCGTGGACGCCGATCGCGTTCGATTCGGAGGTGTGCCAGGCGAGGTCGAGCCGCGTGGGACGTTGCTCGCGAGGGCCGATCCCGTCTTCCCAATTGTAGGCGGATACAAAATTTCCGCCGGGGTAACGCACGATCGGCACGTTGAGCTCTTTGACGAGGTCCACGACATCGTCTCGCATGCCGTCGGCGTCAGCCTTGGGGTGACCGGGTTCGTAGATGCCGGTGTAGATCGACCGACCCAAGTGCTCGACGAAGGCGCCGTATAACCGGTCATCGATGGCCGCGATGACATAGTCGCTATGAGCGGTGACGGTCGCTTTCATATTCCCCCCAACGGCGTATCGCCGAAACCATATCAGGACTTTGGATATAGAAATGACGGATCGGCAGGAGTTCGTCAACCGTTTCCGCGCGGAACTGCCGCGCGGCTACCCAACATGCCGAGGCGAGCAGCATATTTTCCAGCAAGCCGCGCGAGTAAAAAGCGTAATCGCGGCGGAGTCGCAATAATTTTTCAATATCAGCTATCTTGATCCTAACCGACGGAATCGCTATCGTAGTCTCCGACGAGGATCAGGCGAATTCCGCCCCCTACGCCAACTCGGGTCGTGAGACCCGGGAACAAGCGCCGCAGACGCGCGAATATCGGGAGGAACGACATGTTGCGAAAACTTCTTGGCGCTGTGCTAATGACGACGGCCCTGTGCACCAGCGCCGCTTACGCAAAAGACACCATTGTCTGGTGGGACTTTCTTGGCGGCGGCGACGGCGTCCGCATGAAGTCGATGATTGAAGAGTTTAACAAAGAACACACCGGAAAGATCGAGATCGAGGCCACTACGCTCGATTGGGGCGTTCCCTTCTACAGCAAGGTCCAGACTTCGGCCGCCGTGGGCCAAGGCCCCGACATGATGACCTATCATGAGTCACGCATGCCGCTGGGCGTCTCCACGGGATCGCTGAGCCCGATAAC
>JAYTRP010000349.1:0-4790 GCA_043746145.1 Hyphomicrobiales bacterium
TGCGCGGGATCGAGCGCCTCAATCTCGGCGGGAACGAGGATGGACTGGATGGCCTGAAAATTGGCGTAGAGCCCGAGCGCCATCGGTAGAAGAAACGACATCAGACGTTTCGTCGAGGACGCCTTGGCGCCTATCGGCGCGTCGATCGCAGCTCCTGGGACGGTCACGAATCGATTGTAAGCGAGCGACGGCGCATCGTCAGCCTTTTTGAACGGGCTCACAATTTCGTGAACGACCCTCGTTTAGCCTCATCTTGGCTTTAGTTGCGAGCAATCGGCGAGGCTAGGGCGATTTAAATGATGCCGCGGATCGAAGCAGCCCCAACGGGGCGGATCGGCGCCGTCGACTTTTGGCGTGGCCTCGTCCTGATTGCGATATTTTGCGACCATATTCCGGGAAATGTATGGGAGAAGGCGACTCCGCGTAATTTTGCTTTCTCCGATAGCGCCGAAGCTTTTGTCTTTCTTTCCGGCGTATCGGTAGCGCTGGCCTATTACAAGAAGGCGCAGCGGTTGGAGTGGCGATCGCTGATTGTACGATGCCTTTCGCGCGCCTTGCGGATCTATGGCGTGCATCTCCTTCTGACCGTACTCGGCGTATTCGTGTTCGCGATCGCTTACGCCCTCTCACGCGAGCCGAGGCTTCTTGTCGGTCACGGGCGGGAGTATGTGTTTCAACAGCCGGCCGCCACCGCATTCGGCGTCGTGACGCTTTCGGAACAGCTCGGTTATTTCAACATCTTGCCGATGTATGTCTTGTTTATGTTATGGGCGCCGGCGGCCCTCGCCTTGGCGCGCCTGAATGCGATTTTGCTGCTGGCGCTCTCCTTCGCGGTCTATTTAGCAGCGCGCTATTTCGGCTGGACGCTCTCATCCTGGCCGGAGCCCGGAGTATGGTTCTTTAACCCATTAACTTGGCAGTTCATCTTCACCATCGGAGTCGTCTGCGGGATTGTCTTGCCTGGACGAGCGCTTCCGTATTCCGCGTTCTTTTACTGGGCGTGTTGGCTATTTCTCGCCGTTTCAGCCATAGTGGTGACTGATGGGTTCGGCGCCGCGCCAGGATTGCGGGACATATGGTTCGCCAAGCTGGACCTCGAGAAAAGTCAGCTCGGCGCCGTTCGTCTGTTTCACTTTGCCGCGCTTTCCTATGCCTTAGCGCAAACATCGTTCACTTGGCTCGAAAATACAGGACTAGGGCAAGCGCTCGAACGTTTAGGACGGCACAGTCTGCCTGTATTTGGTTACGGGTCGGTCCTAGCCTATGCGGGGCAGGCCGCTATGAAACTGGTATCTATAAATCATGCAGGTTTTGCTTCAGCGGCCGGGCTCATCTATACATTGCTTGGTCTAGTAAGTATGTTCTTGTTCGCGAGATGGCTAGAAGGGCCGGCTTTATGGGATTCTTCGTCGAGCAACGAGGGCGAGGGCGCATCATCGCCGGAGTTTTCGCGTGCGCCACGTTCTGTTTCGCCGCGGGTGTCTCCGCGCGCGCGTCAACGCTGAGTTGCCCGTCGCGAGAGCCTGTCATAGCCCTCGATGGTCCTCGCCTAAAGCTCAGCGATGGCGCTTCGGACGATGGCGTGCAGATCATCGCGATCGGCTCCTCTTCTACACTGGGGATTGGCTCGTCAGAGAAGCGCTATTCTTATCCCGCGCAACTGCAGGAGCGGCTGAAAACCTTGCTGGGGATTCCTGTCGAGGTCGATAATCTCGGTATAGGCGGCGAGACTATCACCAGCACTGTATCGCGACTGAAGGCGGCGCTCGATACTTTCAAGACCGATTTGGTGATTTGGCAGGTCGGCACCAATGACGCCGTAAGGGGTGGCGACGAGTCTCAGTTTCGCGCGCGCCTGGCGGATGGGCTCGCTGCTTTGCGCAGCACGAAAACGCCGTTTCTGCTGATCGATCCGCAATTTTACCCCGGTCTCAAGGATCCGGTACAATACGAGAGCTTTGTGCGCGACATCCATGAACTCGGACGTAAAAGCGGAGCGCCGGTTTTCCCTCGTTATGCCCTGATGAAGAGCTGGGCGGCCGAGTCTGACGGCCTATTGAACGATATGCTGTCCAAGGACCAATTCCACATGAGCGATCGCGGCTACGGCTGCCTTGCGCAAAACCTTGCCGCCGACATCGCGCCGCTCTGGAGAAAAGCGCCCGCGCAGGCAAGCATTTCCGGCCCTCCCTTGCCGCGCGTGAAATAGAACGCGGCGTCAGCGCTCGATCACAAAGCACGCGGCCCGGCTACTGAATCGGCGAGTATGCGGCGCCCCACTGTCCACATCATCGGCGCGGGCCTATCCGGATTGTCGGCAGCGGCGCATCTAGCGCAACGCGACTTGACCGAAGTCGTGGTGCACGAACGTGGCGCGCAGCCTGGCGGACGTCGAAGATCATTTTTTGACGAAGCGCTTGGACTCAATATCGACAGCGGCAATTATCTGGTTTGGACGCATTGGCGCTCGACGCTGGCTTTGATTGACATGATCGGCGCGCGCGACCTGTGGGGCGAACCCGAGCGCGCAATTTCCTTCATAGACATGGCGGCGAACCGACGCTGGTCCTGGCGTCCGAGCGCCGGTCGCTGGCCCTGGCAACCGCTCTTGGCTAGCCGCCGTCCGCCGCAGACAACATTGTCGGACTTTACCGCCGCGCTTCGCCTGCGAAAGGCGGGACCAAAATCCAGACTTCAGGACTTCACGCCCAGCGCCGGCCCCGCTGCCGATCGAATTTGGCGACCGCTCGCCCTGGCGGCGCTTAACATCGAGCCGACGCAAGCCTCCGCCGCACTGGTATCGGGTGTGCTCAGGGAAGCGCTGCAGACCGGCGCGCGCCCCCTGCTCCCGCGGCGCGATTTTGGTCGCGCGCTCATTGAGCCTTTGATGAAAGACTTGCGCAAGCGCGACGTCACGGTTCGGTTTGAGCGCACTCTGCTCAGCCTGGAATTCTCCGGGGATCGTGCGATTGCGCTCGAGTTTGAGCACGATCGGATCGATCTGGCGCCGCAGGATTGGGTGTTGCTGGCCGTTCCGCCCTGGATTGCGTCCACAATCGTGCCGGGATTGCAGACGCCAGACGAGTTTACCGCGACGATCACAGTTCATTACGAGATTGCGCCCCCCTCGGGCGCGCCAGCCATAACCGCGGTCATTAACGGCCCGTTTCACAGCCTGTTCTGCAGCGCCGACCGCATCTCGGTCAGCATTCGCGACGCCGCCGCCGATCTCAATCATCCCCGCGAGGAACTTGCGGCAAAATGCTGGCTCGCCATCGCCGCGCTGACAGGCCTTTCTGACGAACTGCCGGCTTGGCGCGTCATTCGCCAGAAGCGCGCCGCTTTCGCCGCCACTCCTGCCCAGAACGCGCTGAGGCCCAGTCCCGTCACCCACTGGCGCAACCTCGTCCTGGCCGGCGGCTACGTGCAGAACGGGCTGCCGGAAACGCTGGAAGGCGCGGTGCGGTCTGGTGAGACGGCGGCCAGTTTGGTGGGCGCGGCCGAGGTTCACGATTGAGCGGTGGCGCAAAAGGGCCATAAACCAGGGTCGGGCGCCGCCGCCCCGACGAGGATAGTTCCGATGGCTGAATTCGCGCCTCAGACTTGGAGCGTCGACGCTTTCTACGCTTGGCAGGAAAAGCAAGCTGACCGCTACGAACTTGTCGACGGCCAGCCGTTAAGGATCACGCGGGCGAAAAATGTTCACGACGACATCGTCGTAAACCTGATCAGCGAATTGAGGCGCCAGTTACGCGGCCGGGACTGCAGACCGTTTACGGGAGACGGCAGCGTCGAAACGAGGCTAGGCCAGATCAGGCGACCGGATGTCGGCGTGGATTGCGGCCCGCGCGATCCGAACGCTCTGAAAGCGGCGCTCCCCCGACTCCTAGTCGAAGTGTTGTCCCCCAGCACGCGGGATTTCGACTCGTTCGCCAAACTTGAAGACTACAAGGTCATTCCAAGTGTCGATTACATCGTCTTGGTTGAGCCAAACGATGCCGTCGCCTCGTTTTGGTCGCGCGGGAAAAATAGCTAGGTCGAACGCCGCGTTATCGGTTTAACCGAGACGCTGGAGATGCCGACGCTCGACGTCAGTTTGAAGATGGACACGATCTACGAGGACGTCATTTTTCCGGCTGCGCCGCGGCCTCCGGTTCTCAGCAGCATCTGATCAATTAAGTTTCGTGAAAGAGCGGGGTCATGTTCAAGACCTCGAACCCGGCTCTGGATGCGACCAAGTGCAAATCATGATCGACAGTTAGGACGACCAGATTTGATGGCGTGAGCGAGGCAATCGCAGCGTCGGTCAGGCCGAGGGGAATAAAAACGTCCGCACGCGCGGCTATCGCCGCCTCCATGTGGACCTCGTCAATGTTGGTGATGACAGTGCGGAATACTGCCATTATCTGTGAGCACATTGGCTCTGCGGTCTGACGGATCAGGTTCGACGTCTCGGCCAAAATATGCGGTATGGAAACGATCGAAGAAGCCGCTCCCACAATACGCATCAATATTTCGAAATGGCGGATGTTATATACTGGGTGCAGATTTTTATGCTTTTGCAATAAATGTTAGGTTAGCTGAGCCGACAATCAGGAGAATTAGTAGGTTCGTATCGATTGCGACTGCCTTCCGCATATTATGCGGCTTCCCGATTGCGCAACTCCAGAACTTCTCCCGAGCTGTGATCGACGTAACTGCCAAGCTTGCTATCCAAGCGCTCTGCTATCGGGGCGTGCGTTGTGGCCGTGAGGACAGATGATGCGAGGGCGCGGCTCAGGGCTTCAAGG
>JAYTRP010000350.1:0-4789 GCA_043746145.1 Hyphomicrobiales bacterium
GGTCAGGCGCCGTCACTGCAACCGCGCTGACGCAAGCCGCGCTCGCGCGCATCGACGCTTTGGACCCGACCTACAAGGCTTTCGTCCTGATCACACGCGACCGCGCATTCGCCGACGCAGCCCATGCTGACGCCTTGTTTGCCGCTGGCCGGGATCTCGGTCCGCTGCAGGGCGTACCCTACGCGTTGAAAGACATCTATGCGACTGCGGGAATTCGTACGACCTGCCATTCGCATCTGTTGCATGACAACGTGCCTTCAGCAGACAGTGCGGTGCAGGAGAAGCTTGCAGCGTCGGGCGGCGTGCTGCTCGGCAAGCTCGGGACTTTCGAATTTGCGATCGGTGGACCGAGCTTCGACCTGCCTTTCCCTCCGGCTCGCAACCCGTGGAATCCCGATCATTTCACCGGCGGCTCATCATCCGGTTCGGCTGCGGCAGTCGCCTCAGGCATGATGCGCATGGCGATGGGATCGGACACTGGCGGTTCGATCCGCGGGCCAGCCGCGTTGTGCGGGATCGTCGGCCTGAAACCAACTTATGGACGCGTGTCGCGACGGGGCGTGTTTCCGCTCGCTTATTCGCTCGACCATTGTGGCCCGCTAAGTTGGAGCGTCGAAGATGCCGCACTGACGCTGCAAGTGATCGCTGGCTTCGATCCCGGCGATCCTGCATCCGCCGATCGTCTCGTGCCTGATTACAAATCGGCGCTGGGAATGGGGCTGGAGGGCGTCAGGATCGGCTATGTCAGATCCTTCTTCATCGACAATCCCTTCCTGACGGAGGAAGCGCTCAAGGCGCTCGACTCGGCGGCGCAGCAACTGGCGGCGCTCGGCGCCATCGTCGAACAAGTCGAAATGCCGGCGCTCGAACTGTTTGACGCCTGCGCGCAAGTCATCATGTTCGGCGAGGGGTTCGCGATTCATGAGCAGGATTTAAAAACAAGGCCCTACGCTTACGGACGATATGCCTACCAACGCCTCGTTTCCGGCGCAGTACTGTCCGCCGCCGATTTGGTGCAGGCGCAACGACTGCGTCGCGAACTCACGTCCGCGGTGAACGACGGCCCGCTGCGCCGTTGCGACGCTCTGCTTGCTCCAAGCGGGTTAGCGACGGCCGCGACTTTCGCGAGTTTTGGCCAGGACGTCGCGAAATGGGGAAGCATGCTGACTAACCCGTTCAACGTCACCGGTAACCCAGCCCTTGCGTTGCCGATCGGCTTTGGCGCCAATGGCCTTCCGCTCGGCGCGCAGATCGTTGGCCGCCCGTTTGACGAGTCGATGACGTTTAGAATTGGCGTCGCTTATGAATCGGCCGCGGGTGTCAGCCAGCGTCGGCCGCCGATCGACTCGGCCAGAGCTGCCTAAGAAAGTTGGTCAGATGGCTGAAACGCGACATTACCAATCGTTAGTTGAGGTCGCGGGCCGGATCGCCGCGCGTGAATTGACCTCGGTCGCGCTAACGCAGGAATTGCTCGCCCGCGTCGCCACGGTGAACCCTTCGCTGAACGCCTATCTCGCGATCACGGGGGAAAGCGCGTTGGCAGAGGCGCGGGCCGCGGATGCTGAAATCGCATCTGGCCTTTATAGGGGGCCGCTGCACGGCGTTCCCATCGCCATCAAGGATTTATTTTCAACCAAGGGGACGCCGTCGACCTTCGCTACGCCCGCCTACAAAGACCGCGTAGCTGATCGGGACGCCACGATCGTGCGCCGGCTGCGTGTCGCAGGCGCCGTTATCCTCGGCCGGCTGCACCTGCACGAAGGCGCGTTTGGCGAGCATCACCCAGAGCTCGGCCCCTGTATTAACCCGTGGAACAAGGCTTATTGGCCCGGCGGTTCCTCATCCGGCTCGGGCGCGGCGACTGCAGCGGGCTTGTGCTTTGCGAGCCTGGGGACGGACACCGGCGGCTCGATCCGCTTTCCCTCGGCGGCCTGCGGAGTGACAGGCCTCAAGGTGACCTGGGGCCGCACTAGCCGCGCCGGCGTGCTCCCTCTATCCGACTCGTTCGACACGATCGGACCTATGGCGCGCAGCGCGGCGGACGCCGCCGTGATGCTCGAAGCGATCGCGGGCGCGGACCCCCTGGATCCGACCTGCCTCGATGCGGCCGTGCCGGCTTATTTCGCAGGGCTCGACGGGTTGAACGGGGCACGCGGCGTTCGGATCGGCTACGACAGCGCGCTTGTCGAAGCCGGCGTTGACGCGGAAACGATAGCGGCAATTCACGGCGCTCTGGACGTGTTTCGCGACCTTGGCGCGACGATCGTTCCCGTGGCTGTTCCCGACCGTGCAGACGCGATCACGGCGCAGTTAATCATTACAGATACGGAATGCGCGCGCTTCCACGCGCCGGTCTACAAGGCGCGAAAGAGCAAATTCGGACCGCAGCTTTCGGCCGCCATCGAGCGCGGGCTCGCAGCCGACCCTATTGCGCTCGCCTCAGCCTATATTGTGCGCGATCGTTTCAAGGCCGAAATGGCGCGGTTCTTTCGTGGCGTCGATGCGGTGGTTTCGCCGATCTACCCCATTGTCGGAGCGCGCTATGATGAAATGGCCGAGTTGTTAAAGGACCTCTCGCGATTGCTCGGCTACACCGCTCCCTTCAACGTGAGCGGCAATCCGAGCCTGACGCTCCCCTGCAGCATCGCTCGCGTCGGAATGCCGATCGGAATGCAATTGATTGGTCCACACCTTTCCGAAGCCGCCTTGCTCAAGGCAGGACACGCTTACCAATCAGCTACTGATTGGCACCTTCGACGTCCCACAGACTTCTGACATCCACCTTCGGAGTGCACAACCTTGTCCCTCAACGAGATCCACTACCAACCGCTTACCACCGTTGCAAAACACATACAGTTGGGCGATCTGTCGCCCGTCGAAGTGACGGAAGCAATTCTCGCGCGCATCGAGAAGCTCGATCCCGGGCTCAAAAGCTACACAACCGTCACGCCCGAACTCGCAATGAAACAGGCGCGCAAGGCCGAGTCCGAAATCGCGAAAGGCGTTTATCGCGGGCCGATGCACGGCGTACCAATCGCCGTGAAGGATCTCTGTTTCACCAAGGGAATTCGGACGACAGGCGGCATGACGGTTCACGCCAATTTCATTCCCGACCATGACGCCACCGTCGTCGTCCGCTTGGCTCAGGCCGGCGCGGTGCTGCTCGGCAAGCTGCACATGACCGAGGGCGCCACGCTCGAGCACCATCCCGACCTGCCCGAGCCCGTAAATCCCTGGAAAAAGGACCTGTGGACCGGCGTCTCCTCGTCGGGCTCCGGCGTAGCCACGGCGGCCGGCATGACCTATGGGGCGATCGGCTCGGACACGGGGGGCTCAATCCGATTCCCCTCCGCCTGCAACGCGCTCACTGGCGTGAAGCCGACCTGGGGCCGCGTCAGTCGATACGGCATCTTCGATCTGGCCGCGACGTTTGATCATCTGGGACCGATGACGCGATGCGCCGCCGATTCCGCAGCCATGCTGCAATGCCTAGCGGGATGGGATCCCAATGACTCGACCTCGCTGTCCACCCCGGTTCCTAATTATCTCGACGAACTCGATGGAATTTGCGGAGCCCGCGGCGTCAAAATAGGATTGGACTGGAACTATACAGCCGCCGATGCCGATCCGGCAACCATTGCCCTGATTAAATCAGCAGTGGCGACGCTGGTTGATCTCGGCGCGGTTGCACAAGAGATTGATTTCCCGCCGTACGAAGCCGCACTGCGAGCCACAATGCCGCTGATCGTTTCGGAACTGGCGGCGGCGCATGAAGCGACATTTCCCTCGCAAGCCGACAAATATGGAACCTGGATCAAAAGCTCGCTTGAGTTGGGACGCTCGCTCACTGGCCTAGACATTGGCAAGGCGACGATAGATCGTTTCAAATTCCGAGGCGCAATCGCGCGAATGTTTGACGACATCGACATTTTCGTAATGCCCGTGTTTGGAAAAGGCACGCCGACCTGGACTGAGGTTCGCAAGGTAATTGCTGAAGATTTCAACATCATCAGCAAGTTCACCTCGCCTTTTAACGCGACGGGAACGCCGACAGTCACGCTCCCGTGCGGCTTCAGCGTTGATGGACGCCCTGTCGCATTCCAACTCGCCGGCCCGCATGGTTCGGAGGCGCGGTTGCTGCGCGTCGCCCACGCCTATCAGCAGGCGACCGACTTCCATACGCGACGGCCGCCGGGGATTTGATTGCGGACGCAGATAGGGAGATCGATATTCACGGGCCTGGCGATCCAGGACGCGACAATTGGCGTCGGGATTACTTCGTTGCAAGGGTATTCGATGGCGCCGAATGGCGCTACTGCAGCAATTCCCGTAGCAGGTTCTTTAACTCCGTCGCCTTCTCCGCTTCGAGCACATCGGCGATACGCCGTTCCTGCGCCTGGGAAACCCCGCGAAGACGTTTGTAGAGCGCCTTACCTTCCGCTGTGGTCAGCACCAGCACGCGGCGCCGGTCATTCGGGTCTGGGGCGCGGTAGACCAGATCTTCCGTTGTCATCTTGTCGATGACCTTCGTCAGTGTCGGTGTTTCGATCAGCGCCTCTGCCGCAATCTCGCCCATCGCGCGGGGCTCCTTCGCATCGAGGACCTCTAAAATGCGAAACTGCTCGATTGGTACGCCACCGGGTCGCAAACGCTCGGTCAAATCCGCCTCGAACTGCCGATTAAGGCTGGCGATCAAATAAGCCAGTTGATCCTTCATGCGTACCGAAGCCATTTCCCTCCCCCGTTCCTAGTCTTGCGCCGCAACTTGTATAGCGCCGCTAGAGTTTGA
>JAYTRP010000351.1:0-4788 GCA_043746145.1 Hyphomicrobiales bacterium
CGCACACGAGCGCGGGCTTCGGACAATGCGGCGGTGAGCGCACGAAAGTCCGGCTCGCCCGCTGCTGCGGCTAAGCGGCGCTTGACGCCCGCCGTGGCGTTTTCCGGCGTGAGCCCACCCGCGAGCGCCAGCCGTGAGATCTGCGTCACGTCGGTAAACAAGCGGTGCGCGTCGGAGAGCGCGACGGCATCGCCGCGGCCAATCAGTGTTAGTTCGCCGGCTCGCACAATCGTCGCCCGCGTCGACATTGCATCGACGAGTTCAGGGTTTGCGGCTGCGTAGGCGAGAACGAGAAACTGGGCGATGAATTCGATATCCATCAAGCCGCCGCGCGCGAGCTTCAGATCCCAGGGGTCCGCATCGCCTTTCTCGCGCGCCACGAGTTCTCGCATATCGACGACCGCGCGTGCGAGTTTTCGTGTCTCGCGCGGCGCCGTGAGAACGCTTGCGACGGTCGCGGCGATCTCCTGCGCCAGCGTCGCATCGCCCGCGACGACGCGCGCGCGTGTCAGCGTCATGTGCTCCCAAACTTCCGCCTCCTCGCGCTGATAGATCGCAAAAGACGAGAACGCTGTCGCGAGCGGACCTTGCCTCCCCGAGGGCCGGAGCCTGAGATCGACGTCGTAAAGTTTGCCGGCGCGGGTAGGAGCGGTCAACGCTGCGATCAACCGTTGGGTCAGCCTCGCATAGTATAGTGCCGCGCTCAGCGGCCGCCGCCCATCGGAGTCGCCGGTTTCGTTGGGAAAATCGTAGATCACGATCAGGTCGAGATCGGAGGCGGCGGTCATCTCGCGCGAGCCAAGCTTGCCCAGGCCCAGCACCGCCACGCGCCCGCCGCGAATGCGTCCATGCTCCTGCGCGAACAGCGCTCCGACGCGGTCGAGCAGCGTTTCGATCAGGCCTTGGGCGAGTGCGCTGTAAGCCCGGGCCGCCATGTCGGGGGCGAGCGCGCCAGAGAGCAGTCGAACGCCGATCAGGAATTTTTCTTCGGTTGCAAAGTCGCGCGCGCGATCGAGAATTGCCTCCAGCGGGCCGGCATTGGGGAGGAAGGCGGCCAGGCGGCGGGCCTGTCGATTCTCGTCGAGACTATCCTCGATCGCCTCGATGCGGCCGGGATCAATCGCGGCGTCGAGCACATGTGGACGCGAGGTCACGATTTCGGCCAGCCGTGGCGCGCCGCCGAGCAGATCGGCGAAAAGCTGGCGCACTTCGCTGTTGGAGCGCAGAATTGACAGCAACTCGACCGCAGCCGGCATGTGCGCGAGCGCGCTGTCGAACGCATCCAGCGCCGCGTCGGGATCGCCCGAGCGTGAGAAGGCGTCGATCAGGCCCGGCGTTAATTCCGTCAGCACTTCGCGCGCGCGGGCGCTGCGGGTGGCGGCGTGACGGCCAAAATGCCAGCCGCGGATAGTCTCCGTCGCCTGTTCAGGCCGCTGAAAACCGACTTGGCGCAAGGTTGCGAGCGTCTCGGGATCATCCACCACGCCGGTAAAGACGAGGCTGCCCGCGTCCGATCCCAGCGTCGGGGCGTCTTCAAACAAGCGCGCGTAATGCTTCTCCACGTTGAGCATGTGGCGCGTCAGCTCGCGCTCAAAATCGCTGAACCGCGCAAAGCCGCAGAACTTTGCGAAGCGGGCGAGCGGGTTGGCCTCGATGGCCAAGCGTTGCGTCTGTTCGTCCGCGATCATCTGTAGCCGGTGCTCAATCGATCGCAGGAAAAGATAGGCTTGTGAAAGCTCGTCCGCCGCGTCCGCGCCGACCCAGCCTTCTCGGTGAAGCTCGCGCAACATGTCTAGGGTGCGCGAGCCTCTGAGCTGGGGACGCCGGCCGCCGAAGATAAGCTGCTGCGTTTGCACGAAGAACTCGATCTCGCGGATGCCGCCGCGCCCGAGCTTGATGTCGTGACCCGGCACGACGACGCGTTCGTGCCCACGCACCGCGTGAATCTGCCGCTTCATGGCGTGAACGTCGGCAATCGCGGCGTAGTCGAAATATTTGCGCCAGACGAACGGCGTCAACTCGGCGAGGAAGGCGCTGCCTAGCGCGAGATCGCCAGCGATCGGGCGCGCCTTGATCATGGCGGCGCGCTCCCAATTCTGGCCGATCGATTCGTAATAGGCGGCCGCGCTGGCGGTCGACATCGCGACCGGGTTGGCGCCGGGATCCGGCCGCAACCTGAGATCGACGCGCACGACGTAACCGTCCGAGGTGCGCTCGTGCAGCAGGCGCGCGAGTCCCTTGGCGATGCGGACATAAATCGGGCCGGGCTCAACGCGCTCGGGAATCGCGGGGCTGTCGGCGTCGTAGAACAACACGAGATCGACGTCGCTGGAATAGTTGAGCTCGCGCGCGCCATGCTTGCCGAGCGCCAGCACGATCAGGCCGCAATGTCGCTCGATATCGGGGTCGTCGGGGTCTAACGCCAGACGGCCCTCACGCGCGGCGGCTTGGAGCAGAAAGCGCAACGCCGCCGCAACGGCGGAATCGGCAAAGCGCGTCAGATTTTCCGTGGCCTCGACCACGCCCCAGACACCGCCGAGATCCGCCAGCGCAACCAGCAGCGCCGCCTCTCGCTTGGCGCGCCGCAGCATGGTCATGACAGCGGCTTCCTCGTCGAGCCGCGCCGTATCGAGGGACAATAGAAGCGCGGCAAGCGAGTTGTCGGGCGCGGTCCGCATCAGTCGCGCCGCGCGTGCGTCCTCGCACGCCAGCGACCACAGGTAGGGCGAATGGTCCGCGATCGCGAGCAGCAGCGCACGAGCCTTGCCGGTGATTTCCTTGGGTAGCGCCAAGTTCTTTTCGCGGGCGCGGGCGCGGGAGGCGATCAGCGGCGCCTTTACGATCCGCGCGGCGAGCGAAGCGGTCGTCACGCCAGCGGTGGCCGCGCCGGCAGTATCATCAGCACCTTCAGGCCCGGCGCGTTATCTCCAAGGCGCACCGTTCCACCATGCATGCGCGCCACCGCCGCGGCGAGCGACAGCCCGAGGCCGGAGCCTGGCCGCGACCGGGCGCTTTCGAGCCGGACGAAGCGGTCGAGTACGCGCTGCCGGTCAGCCTCGTCGACGCCCGGCCCGTGATCTGCGACTTCGATTGTCACTTTCTCCCCCTCGCGGCGCGCTTCCACGGTGATTTCGTTGCGGCGATCGCATCCGGGCGCGACCTTGCCGTATTTTAGCGCGTTGTCGATGAGATTGGCGACGGCTTGGCCGATCAACTCGCGGTTGCCGCCGAGCCGAAGGTTTGGGGCGGAAGCCACATGCAGGTGAAAGCCTTTTTCCTCGGCGAGCGGCTCATAGAGCTCGGCCACACCCGTTACGACAGCGCCGACGTCGATTTCGGTCATGACGGATCGGTCTGTGCCCGCTTCGGCTCGCGCGATCATCAGCAGCGCATCGAATATGCGGATCAGCCCGTCGGATTCCTCAATTGTGCGCTCCAGCGCCGCACGATAGGCGGCTTTGTCGCTGTCCTGGCGCAGCGCTTCCTCAACGTGACTGCGCAACCGACTTAACGGCGTGCGCAGGTCGTGAGCGACATTATCGGAGACCTCGCGCAGCCCGGCCATCAATTCGCCGATGCGAGACAGCATCTCGTTGAGGCCGAGCGCCAATCTGTCCAGTTCGTCGCCTGATCCGGAAACAGGGAGCCGTTTCGTCAAGTCACCCGCCATGATCGCGTGCGCGGAGGTGTTCATGGCGTCGATACGGCGCAGCACGCGGCGCGCGACAAACAGCGCGCCGAGCGCCGCAAGGCCTGCAAAAAAGATCAACGAGACCGCCAGCGCTCGCACCATCACGCCGCCTATGCGGGCGCGATCTGCGAGGTCATGACCGACCAACAGGTGGAAGCCGCTGGGAAGCGCAAAAATCCGTGCGAGCGCGCGTCGGTGACGTGAACCATCAAGCGCCTGATAAGACGTATCGACGAAGCCTACCTTATCGAGCACGCCGGGTGGCAACTGGCCGATATTGCCCGCGAGCGGCTCTCCAGCGGCGTCGGTGAGCAGATAGAGTTGCGCTCCCGGCCCCCGCGAGCGCGCCTCGATAATCACGCCGAGACGCCGTAGGCCGCCTGATTCATATTGTTCGGCGAGGCTGCTGGCCTCGGCCTCGATCGACTGCTTGGTCTCTGCATCAACAAGATTGATGACCTGCCAGGCAACCGCCCCAAGCACGAACCCGGCGCCGATCGCGCTGAGCCCCAGGATCGCCAGGGTCAAACGGAAGGCGGTGGCTCGATAAAGTTTAGCGAACCCCGTCACGCAGCATGTATCCCGCCCCGCGCACGGTATGCAGCAGCGGCGCGTCGAAGTCGCGGTCGATCTTAGCGCGCAGGCGGGAGACGTGGACGTCAATCACGTTCGTCTGCGGATCGAAATGGTAATCCCAGACATGTTCCAGCAACATGGTGCGCGTAACCACCTTGCCCGCGTTCTGCATCATGTATTCGAGCAGGCGAAACTCGCGGGGCTGCAACACCATTTCTTCGCCCGCTCGCGTGACCTTGTGCGAGAGACGATCAAGCATCAGATCGCCAACGCGGTAGGAAGTTTCCTCGTGTGAGCCCTTGGGCCTTCGACGCGCCAAGGCCTCGACGCGCGCGAGTAATTCGGAAAAGGCATAGGGCTTCGCGAGATAGTCGTCGCCGCCAGCGCGCAGGCCTTTTACCCGGTCATCGACTTGGCCAAGCGCCGAGAGAATCAGGACCGGCGTTTCGTTTTTCTGCGCTCGCAACGCCCCGATAAGCGAAAGCCCGTCCATCTTCGGCAACATGCGGTCAACGATCGCG
>JAYTRP010000352.1:0-4779 GCA_043746145.1 Hyphomicrobiales bacterium
CAGTCGACTTCGATCATGAAACAATGCTGCGAGAAATTGAACTCTCTGGGCGGCGAAGGGCCTGTGGTCACCGACGACGGCAAGATCACGCCGCCCAAGCGCGCCGACATGAAGCGATCAATGGAAGCATTGATCCACCATTTCAAGCTTTACACCGAGGGTTACAAGGTTCCGGCCGGCGAGATCTATGCCGCGGTTGAAGCGCCGAAGGGCGAATTTGGCGTCTATATCGTAGCTGACGGAACCAACAAGCCCTACCGAGTCAGGCTGCGCGCGCCGGGCTTCGCTCATCTTCAGGCGATGGATTTCATGTGTCGCAAACACATGCTCGCCGACGTTAGCGCGATTCTTGGCTCGCTCGACATTGTGTTTGGCGAGGTCGATCGGTGAGAACAAAGACCAATTTCTTCGCTCCTTGCCAGAAGCGTAAGCCTGACAGGGCGTTGGTGCACCCATCCTTTATCTCCGACTTGTCTCCCGCAAGTTACGAATCGGCGCCCGCGATTTGTCGCGCGATGACTTTAGGGAACCGCTGAGTATGTCCGTCCGTCGTCTCGCCGAGGTCCAGCCCGCAAGCTTTGAATTCACGCCCGAGAACAAGGCCTGGGCTGAGAAGGAAATCGGAAAATATCCACCCGGCCGTCAGGCTTCAGCCGTGATCGCGCTGCTCTGGCGCGCGCAGAAGCAAAGTGGCTATTGGGTCACACGACCTGCGATTGAAAAAATCGCCGACCTTCTTGCAATGCCGTTCATTCGCGTGCTCGAAGTCGCGACCTTTTACACGATGTTTAACCTCGAGCCAGTTGGCCGGAATCACGTTCAGCTCTGCGGCACGACCCCCTGCATGTTGCGGGGCGCCGAGGGCATCAAACAGGTTTGTCGGTCTAAAATTGGCGAGGAGCGTCACGTAACTGTTGATGGCGCTTTGTCGTGGATAGAGGTCGAGTGCCTCGGCGCTTGCTGCAATGCGCCGATGGTGCAAATCAATGAAGATTATTATGAGGACCTGACGCCGGAAAACTTCGCCAAGTTGCTCGATGATCTCGTCGCTGGTCGCCCGGTCACTAAGGGGTCGCAGACTGGGCGGATATCCTCTGAGCCAGAGGGTGGAAAGCTTACGGCGTTGACAAGCTTTTACGGCGCCGACGGCAAAGGCGCTCCTGGCGGCAAAGACCTGAAGAACGAAGGCGCGCCCGCGCCTGCGCATTCGTGAGGCTGAACGATGCTTGAGGATAAAGACCGCATCTTCACCAACCTCTATGGCCTCGGCGACCGTAGCCTTAACGGGGCGCGTTCGCGTGGGCAGTGGGACAATACGAAATCGATCCTCGAAAAGGGCCGGGACTGGGTCATTAACGAGATGAAGGCTTCCGGCCTGCGTGGGCGTGGCGGCGCCGGCTTCCCGACCGGGCTGAAGTGGTCGTTCATGCCGAAGACGGTCGATCCGCTTCGCCCGCATTACCTCGTCATCAACGCCGACGAATCGGAGCCGGGCACCTGCAAAGACCGCGAGATCATGCGCAATGATCCGCATACGCTGGTCGAGGGCGCGCTGATCGCCTCGTTCGCAATGGGCGCCCATGCCTGCTACATCTATGTCCGGGGCGAATATATCCTTGAGCGCCATCACCTGCAGCAGGCCGTCGACGAGGCTTACGAGGCTAATCTGATCGGCAAGGACAACGTCAACGGCTGGCCGTTCGACCTCTACGTCCACCACGGCGCTGGCGCTTATATCTGCGGCGAAGAGACCGCGATGCTCGAGTCGCTCGAGGGCAAGAAGGGCATGCCCCGCATGAAGCCGCCCTTTCCCGCGAATGTCGGTCTGTACGGATGCCCGACTACGGTCAACAACGTCGAGTCGATCGCTGTGGCGCCGACCATCCTGCGTCGCGGCGCCTCTTGGTTTTCGAGCTTTGGCGCGCCAAACAATGTCGGCACAAAATTGTTCTGCATCTCCGGCCACGTCAACAAGCCGTGCAACGTCGAAGAGGCCATGTCGATCCCGTTCCGCGAGTTAATCGATCGTCATTGCGGCGGCGTGCGTGGCGGTTGGGACAATCTGCTCGCAGTCATACCCGGCGGCTCGTCAGTGCGTTTGGTTCCCGCGGACCAGATCATTGACACGCCGATGGA
The DNA here is from genome assembly GCA_043746145.1 of Hyphomicrobiales bacterium. Lineage (GTDB taxonomy): Bacteria > Pseudomonadota > Alphaproteobacteria > Rhizobiales > Beijerinckiaceae > Roseiarcus. Next base: position 2,137 of record JAYTRP010000352.1, read on the forward strand.
TTTCGATTCCCTGAGCAAGCTGAAGTCCGGTCTAGGCACCGCCGCAGTGATCGTGATGGATAAGTCGACGGACATCGTGCGAGCGATTACGCGCCTGTCCTATTTCTACAAGCACGAGAGCTGTGGACAGTGCACGCCTTGCCGCGAGGGTACAGGCTGGATGTGGCGCGTGATGACGCGCATGTCGGAGGGCCGCGCGCAAAAGCGTGAGATCGATATGCTGCTCGACGTCACCAAGCAGATCGAAGGCCATACGATCTGCGCTCTCGGCGATGCGGCGGCATGGCCGATCCAGGGCTTGATCGCGCATTTCCGGCCCGAGATCGAGAGGCGGATCGACGAGTACGCGGCCAATCCGCACAGCGAACCCGTACGCGTGGCGGCGGAGTAGGGCGATGAGCAAAATCATTATTGACGGGCGGGAGCTCGACGTTCCCGCCGAGTACACGCTGCTCCAGGCATGCGAAGCCGCTGGCGCCGAAGTGCCGCGCTTCTGCTTTCACGAACGTCTGTCCATTGCCGGCAATTGCCGCATGTGTCTGGTCGAGGTTAAGGGCGGCCCACCAAAGCCGATCGCCTCCTGCGCAATGGCGGTAAAGGATTTGCGGCCCGGCCCGAAAGGCGAGCCGCCGGTAGTCGTCACCAACTCTCCCATGGTGCGCAAGGCGCGGGCGGGCGTGATGGAGTTCCTGCTGATCAACCATCCCCTGGATTGTCCGATCTGCGACCAGGGTGGCGAGTGCGACCTGCAAGATCAGGCGATGGCTTATGGCGTCGATTCTTCGCGCTACCGAGAGAACAAGCGCGCTGTAGAAGACAAATACATTGGCGTGCTCGTAAAGACTTCGATGAACCGCTGCATCCATTGCACGCGTTGCATCCGCTTCTCCACCGAGGTCGCGGGCGTCTCCGAACTCGGCGCGATCGGTCGCGGCGAAGACATGGAGATCACCACTTACCTTGAACACGCCATGCATTCCGAATTGCAGGGAAATGTCGCTGATCTTTGCCCTGTCGGCGCGCTAACCGCTAAGCCGATCGCGTTTCATGCGCGGCCATGGGAATATACCCACACGGAGTCGATCGACGTGATGGACGCGATCGGATCGGCGATCCGCGTCGACTCGCGTGGCCGCGAAGTTATCCGCATCTTGCCGCGCACCAACGAGGCGATCAACGAAGAGTGGATCTCCGACAAGACGCGTCACGTCACCGACGGCTTGAAGACGCAAAGGCTCGACCGTCCCTACGTGCGCGTCGAGGGTCGCTTGCGGGAGGCGACTTGGCCCCAGGCCTTCGCCGCCATCGCGGAAAAGGTGAAGGCGACCAAGCCTGAGCGGATCGGCGCGCTTGCTGGCGACCTCGCGACCGTCGAAGAAATGTTCGCGCTCAAAGGCCTGATGGACAGGCTCGGCGCCCGCAGCCTCGATTGCCGGCAGGACGGTTCAAAGCTGCATCCCAAGTACGGTCGCGCCTCATATCTCTTCAACTCGACGATCGCGGGTATCGAGGAAGCCGACGCGATCATGATTATCGGCTCAAATCCTCGGGTCGAATCTCCGGTGCTCAACGCGCGTATTCGTAAGCGATGGCTGCGCGGCGATTGCATGATTGGCGTAGTCGGCGAGCGGGCGGACTTGACCTACCCCTACAATTATCTCGGGGCAGGACCCGATTCGCTCGCGCGGTTCGCCGATCATCCACCTGCCCACAAGGTCAAGCCGATGTTCATCCTCGGCGCAGGGGCTTTTGCACGGCCTGACGGTGACGCGGTGCTCGCACTTGCGGCAAAATCGGCAGTTTCACTGGGTGTCGTCAAAGACGGTTGGAACGGTTGGAATGTGCTGCACAGCGCCGCCTCGCGCGTCGGCGGCCTGGATCTCGGCCTCGTGCCTGGGGAGGGCGGCCTCGACGCGCTCGCGATGACCAAGGCGGGCGCGGTGGACGTGTTGTTCAACCTTGGCGCTGACGAAATTGCGATCGAACCTGGGGCCTTCGTCGTTTATCTCGGCTCACACGGCGATCGGGGCGCGCATCGCGCCGATGTAATCCTGCCCGGCGCTGCCTATACCGAAAAAACGGGCATTTACGTGAATACTGAGGGGCGACCGCAGTTTGGCGATCGCGCCGTGTTCCCGCCAGGCGACGCGCGCGAGGATTGGGCGATTCTTCGCGCGTTGTCAGATTCGCTTGGCGTTAAGTTACCCTTTGATTCCGTGGCGCAGCTGCGCGCCACGCTTGGCGCTGCTCATCCTCACCTCGTCGCCTTCGATGTGATCGCGCCGGCGGATGTATCAACCCTTGGCTCGATTCGCGACGGCGGCGCGATCGGATCGGAGCCGTTCGCTTCCCCCATAGTCGACTTTTACCTCACCAATCCGATCGCGCGCTCCTCCCGCGTCATGGCCGATTGTTCGGCTCTGCGGAAGGGCACGCTCGCCCAGGCCGCGGAATAGCCCCGATGAGTTCAATCGCACCAATTCGTCCAGCACAGGATCGCTCGCTCGCCATCGCGATCGGAGTCGCTGGCGTTGCCGTCGTCCTCATTGTCGCTGGGCTTATCTACGGCTTTGTCGCGGGCGGTTGGGCGCATTCGATCGGCGGCTGGTTCTATGGGACCGCGCTTGCCACGGTCATTCGTTA
>JAYTRP010000353.1:0-4772 GCA_043746145.1 Hyphomicrobiales bacterium
GGGTACATGACGCTGTCGTGGCGCAATAGTCTTCAGATTCAATGCTCGGATGGGTTGCAATCGCAAGCAAGCATTAAGCGCTCGCTGACTCTAATCGGACGGTCGTTCGAACAGACATGCGTCACCGTAGCTGTAGAACCTGTAACCGTGTGAAATAGCGTGAGAATACGCTGCTTGCACGCGCTCGACTCCACTGAACGCGCTGATCAGCATCAGAAGCGTGGATTTCGGGAGATGAAAGTTGGTGACCACCGCGTCGACAGCGCGGAAAGCGTAGCCCGGCGTGATAAAGATTTCGGTCTCGCCAGCGAACGGTTTTAACTCACCCCCGGGCGCCGCCGCGCTTTCCAACAGTCGAAGCGACGTCGTGCCGATCGCAACGATGCGTCCGCCTTTGGCTCGGGCCTGGTTGAGACTGGCCGCGGTCATGGCGTCCAACTGGCCCCATTCGGCGTGCATAACATGATCATCGGTGTTCTCGGTCTTAACGGGCAGGAAGGTGCCCGCCCCGACATGCAGCGTCACTCGATGCAGGGTAGCTCCGGCCGCTTCGATTTCCGCGATCAGATTGGGCGTGAAGTGCAGGCCCGCCGTCGGCGCCGCGACAGCGCCGGGTTGGTCGGCGAAGATGGTCTGATATTTCTCGCGATCAGAGGCAGCGACAGATCGGCGCGCGGCGATATAGGGGGGTAGAGGCGTCATTCCGAGCCGCTCGATCATCTGATCAAGCACGGCGCCGGCGACGTCGAAGGCCAGCAGCACTTTCCCGGCCTCGCCCTTGTCCTCGACGATCGCGTCCAGAGTCGCGTTCTCGCCCGGTCGCGTGAATCGCGCCCGTTCACCCAACTTCAACTTCTTGGCGGGACGTACGAGGGCGCGCCAGCGGCTCTCGTCGACGCGTTTGATCAGCGTCGCCTCAATCGCCGCGACGGCGTCGCCGCGCGCCCGTGTCCCGTCAAGCCGCGCCGAAATGACTCGGGTGTCGTTGACGACGACCGCGTCGCCAGGGCGCAGCAGCGTGGAGAGATCCGCGACGTGGAGGTCGTGGAATGGGCCGGCGGCGGGGATGTGCAGCAGGCGCGCGGATTCGCGGGGGTCTGCGGGTTCGAGCGCGATGCGGTCGGGGGGCAGGACGTAGTCGAAAAGGTCGACGCGCATATCAGCTGTGGGGCAGGCGGGCGCGGGTGCTTGCGCCGAAACTAATGGCGACCAACTGAAAAGCACTGCAAAGCGTCAGTATCTCTAAATAGAATTGGTCGTCGGCCAAGGCGGGCCCTCAAATGAAAACGTCCGGACGGGCAAGCCGGCCGGGCGTCGAAATCTATCACCAAAAACACAATGCGCGAAACCGCGGGTTTGCAGTCTCAGCTCATCGTCGCTTTGATGATCTTGTCAGGATCCTTCACGGGCTCGCCGCGCTTGATCTTGTCGACGTTCTCCATACCGGAGACGACCTTGCCCCATAGCGTGTACTGCTTGTCGAGAAAGCTCGCATTGTCGAAGCAGATGAAAAACTGCGAATTGGCGGAATTTGGGTTCTGTGATCGCGCCATCGAGACAGCGCCGCGCACATGCGGTTCGTTGTTGAACTCGGCCTTGAGGTCCGGATATTTCGAACCGCCGGTGCCGGTGCCCTTAGGGCAGCCGGTTTGCGCCATGAAGCCCTCGATCACGCGGTGAAACACGATCCCGTCATAGAAGCCTTCGCCGACCAATTTCTTGATGTGGGCGACGTGGCCGGGCGCGATCTCAGGGTTCATTTCAATGACGACCGGACCCTTGGTGGTCTCCAGGGTCAGCGTGTTGCCTTCGCTCATGATTTATTGCTCCTTATTTGTCGCTGGACGCAAAGCGCAGCGTCACAATTTTGTCGGGGTTCTTGACAGCGCCATTGTTGGCCTGCGTGCCTGCCTTGATCTGGTCGACTACTTCCATACCCGATACGACTTCGCCGAACACCGTATAGTTCCCATCGAGGAAGGTAGAATCGGCGGTGCAGATGAAGAACTGCGAATTCGCCGAATCTGGATCGCTCGAACGCGCCATGCCGAGCGTACCGCGTTTGAAGGTTTCCTTGGAGAACTCGTGCTCGACATTCGGTAGGTCGGATCCGCCTGCGCCCGTTCCGGTGGGATCGCCCGTCTGCGCCATGAAGCCGGGAATGACGCGATGGAACACGAGACCGTCGTAGAAATGGCGCTTCACAAGCGCCTTGATCTGCGCGACGTGCTTGGGCGCGAGGTCTGGACGCAGCTTGATCGTGATCTTGCCGTTCTTGGTCGTGAGGACAAGCGTATCGCTTTCCGCGGCTTCAGCGAAGGCGACGCCGGCAAAGGCAGCGATTAGGGGAAGCGCGAAAAGGGCGCGCCGGTTCAGTACGGGCATAGGGGCCTCTGTGATTACGCGGGAGTACCGCGGGCGCGGCTTGATACCAGCTTGTCGGCTCAAAGCAACTGGGACGGAACCTGGACGAATCGGGCCTGTTCGGGCGAGAAGCCGCTGATGAGTCGCATAGCCTATGTCAACGGCCACTATGTTCCACGCGCGCATGCGGTGGTTTCGATTGACGATCGCGCGCTCTACTTCGGCGACGGCGTCTACGAAGTGTGCGAGATCAGGGGCGGCGCGCTGATCGACGAAGCGCGCCATCTTGCCCGGCTCGCGCGGTCGCTGGCCGCGCTGCGCATCGATGCGCCCGTTGCGGAAGCCGCACTGAAAGGCGTCATGCGGGAAGTAATCGCGCGAAACCGTGTGCGCGACGGGCTCGTCTACCTGCAGATTTCGCGCGGGGTGGGGCGGCGCGACCATGCGTTTCCGGAAACTGGGACGAAGCCTTCCCTTACGGTCACCGCAAAGTCGCTCGATCCTGCTGGTTACACGGCGAAGGCCGCACGTGGCGTGCGGGTAATCACGCTTCCCGACGAGCGCTGGGCGCGCCCGTATATTAAAACGCTGCAGTTGCTGCCGAACGTGCTGGCGAAACAAGCTGCGCGCGAAGCCGGCGCGGAAGAGGCCTGGTTCGTCGACGCAACCGGTTTTATCACCGAGGGCGCCTCGACTAATGCCTGGATCGTCACCCCCAGCAGTACGCTGGTCACGCATCCGGCGGACGGCTCGATCCTGGGCGGGGTTACGCGCGAGACTTTGCTCTACGTCGCCGCCGATCTCGGCTTGGCGATCGAGCAGCGGCCGTTCTCGCGTGAAGAGTCCTATGGGGCGGCGGAGGCATTCTTTTCGAGCGCAACGATGATCGCCATGCCGGTCGTGGCGATCGACGGGCGTTCGATTGGAGAGGGGCGCCCGGGCAAATTGACAGTCTCCTTGCGGCAACGTTTTCCAGAAATTGCGGCGCGTAGCTGACCAGGGGCATGGACGCCGCGTCATTTGCATGAGAAAATGACCGCTTGCTAACCCCGATATCCCGAAATCCTGAGATGACCGATACAAACATCAAGCCCCGGCTAAAGCCCCAGTTAAAGGTGGATAAGCCAAAGCTTTTCAAAGTCATCCTGTTCAATGACGATTTTACGCCGCGCGACTTCGTGACGAAGATATTGCAGGGCGAGTTTCGGTTGAGCGAGGATCAGGCTCAGCGTGTGATGATCACGGCGCACCGAAAGGGCGTCTGCGTTGTCTCGGTCTACCCGCGCGACGTCGCCGAGACGAAAGCGACGCGGGCGACCGACGCTGGCCGCGCGAAAGGCTATCCGTTGCGGTTCGATGCCGAACCGGAGGAATAGTTCTCCACAGTCCGTGCTTCGCCGCGTGCGCGTGACGAGGTATCAAGGCGCATGGCTCTCCATCTGATCAAGCTCTGCGTCGGTGAGGAATCGATCGCCACTTTCGAGCAATGGGTCGAGAGACGTGTCGCCGAAGAAAGCCGCGCGAAGCGTCCGCCGCGCTCGAGGCATATCACGCGCATGGTCCCGTCGCGGTCCGCGGAGATTGTCGCGGGCGGATCGTTGTACTGGGTCATCAAGAGCCAGTTGGCCTGTCGACAGCGTGTGCTCGAGGTCGAGCCGTTCGTGGATGCCGATGGGATCGGGCGATGCAAGATATGGCTCGATCGTGAAGTCGTGAAAGTGCGCTCCCGCCCGACGCGGCCGTTCCAGGGCTGGCGATATTTGACCGAGACGGACGCGCCGCCGGACCTTGACGCGCTCGGGGCAGGAGCCGCCGAGATGCCGGAGGAACTGCGCAGGGAGCTGGGGGCGCTGGGATTGTTGTAGTCGCTGCAATTGCCGAGCGGCCGGCCAATCCCGGCACCGCTCTATCGCGCCAACCCGCGTTGTTCGAAAACGCGCCGTCCATCGTCTCACAGGTGCACGCATGGCGTCTCAGGCCCCGCAACCCGGCGTTTTTTTCTCAGTGGATCGTGTCGCTAGCCGTAACGATACGATGTTTGGCGTGGCGATGACTCTGGTCGCGACGACGCTGCTTTCGGCGGTGCAAGTGCATAGATCGCTGTTGGACCCATGGCGCGACGTTGGCGAGGAAATCTCCTCGGTCGTGCTCAGCTTTGCTATTTCTGCGCGGTATTGGGCGATACAGCAGCAGCGGCTCGCCTGGACCCCCGCTCTCGATTCACGGCAAAGCTCGCTTCATCTGGTTTTCCTCTTTCTACGCATGCTCATACCAATATCGACCGGCCTTCCCGGCTTACCGGGGGCGAGCGCAATCAGAGGCTCCGTTGTCGTCTATGGCGCGCATCTCAGTCTGATCGCGTGACTCAATCTGCTGCTTTGGCTCGAAATTCACCGCAGCGTCCTCTC
>JAYTRP010000354.1:0-4770 GCA_043746145.1 Hyphomicrobiales bacterium
ATCCACTATTTTAGAGCTTCACACCCGCATGATCTTTACTTAACCAAGAACTTACGATGTAGATGATCGGCCGAATCAGGCTGCGGAGAGTACAATGTCGGAAACAGACGAAAAAACGCTAGTGGCGCAAATTCTTTCCTCTTACCTTTCTAACAATACGGTTGCGGCAAATGATCTGCCTTCAGTTATAGAGGTTGTAAAAAGGGCTTTTGGTGGGGCCGTCGGCTCAATACCGGCGCCAACGGCGGAAATTGAAGCAAGAAAGTGGCAACCCGCAGTTCCTATAAAGAAGTCTGTCTCCCCGGAAGAGCTGATTTGCTTATGTTGTGGGGAGAGTTTCAAGTCGCTCAAGCGACACTTGCAAACAGCACATCAACTCACGCCTGAGGGATATCGAGCAGCCTTCGACCTTAAGGGTGATTATCCCATCGTTGCCCCCAATTACGCCGCTCGCCGTTCGGACTTGGCGAAATCACTTGGATTGGGCCGTAAACCCGGACCACAGGCCATCAGCAAAAAAGGCAATCCCAAGGGAAGACCCGCGAAGAAAACAGCAGTCGCCGCCTAATTGTACTAGAATTGTTGCTTGTTTAAATATGATCGGCGCCGCGGCTGATGCCTCTTTGCTACTGAAAGCATGCCGGGCGGCTCTCAAACAACGTTTGAGAGCCGATCTTTCAGAACTCTCGGAGTTCTTTCGAGGTGAGAGCTCATTGCGTAACTCAAATCCATTGTTGCTGAACACCGCTTGAACTTAGCTCGGCGCCCTGCAGCAATTATTGCTTGAGCTTGCGGTATTTCGCTTGTGTGCTTGCACGCCATGCTCGCGAGCGGGAACAGCGCCACTCACGCCAGTCCGTCGACCGCCTCAATCAGCAGCGCGATATCCTGTGGCCGCGACAGCCTGTGGTTTCCGTCGCGGATCAGCGTGAGCGTGACGGGGTCGCTCGGCATGTGTTCAACCAACGTCATGGCATGGGCGAATGGCACGTCAGGGTCCTGCATGCCTTGCAGGATGCGGGTAGGCGCATAGCTGCGTACAATACCGCCGAGCAGCAGATGATCGCGACCATCCTCGAATAGCGTGCGCGTGTAGACATACGGCTCTGGCGAGTAGGCGGAAGGGCGCTCCCAGCGACCGTCACGCGCGATCGCCTCACGCGCTTCAGGCGGCAATTGCGGCCAGAGCAGCGCCTCGGTGAAATCGACCGCCGGCGCGATCAGCGCAAGTCCCCCGAGCCGCGCAGCTTCTCCGGATCGGCTAAGTTCACGCGCGATCAACAGGGCAATCCAGCCGCCCATTGACGAGCCGATCAGGATTTGCGGGCCCTCGCTTTGGGCCCGCAGTATCGCCAGACTCTCCTCGAGCCAGCGGCCGATCGCGCCCGCCTCGAACAACCCGCCGGACCGGCCGTGGCCGGAGTAATCGAAGCGTAGGAACGCGCGGCCCTGGCTGGCGCAGAATTCATCCAGCGCCAGCGCCTTGCTCGATTCCATGTCCGACTTGAACCCGCCAAGCCAAATAAGACCGGGACGGCCCGCGCCTAGCCGCCGCCGAAACGCGATTTCGCGCGTAGCGGCGCCCTCGCCTACAGAGAGAAATTGCGGTTCGCTGGGATTCACGCTTTGATCGCTCCATGATTCGCACGGCGCTCATGCATAAACGGCCATGTGAAGTCCATCCGGACTTCGTCGACACTATAGCGATGCGTCAACGGCTGTCGCGAGGGATGCAAAGTATGACTCGCTTTGACCGTCGTTGCGAGTCTCAGAACACAATCGCGCTTCTCCCCCATTGCGGAGCCCGGCGATGATAGCGACCGCGCTTGCTCCGTTCGGCCATGACAAGCCGAGCCTCGAGGGACGAACCATCCTGCAAATCGTGCCGCGGCTCGATGCGGGCGGCGCCGAGCGCACGACGATCGACATCGCTCAAGCGCTGGTGCAGGTCGGCGCGCGTGCGCTGGTCGCTACCGAGGGCGGCCGGCTCACCAGCGAATTGCAGGCGATCGGCGGCATTTGGCTCCGATTTCCCGCTGCAACCAAGAATCCGTTCTCGATGGCGCTCAACGCCCGAAAGCTCGCGCGGTTGATCATCGCCGAGCGCGTCGACATTGTGCACGCCCGCTCGCGGGCCCCAGCCTGGGTGGCGCTTGGCGCCTGCCGCATCGCCCAGCGGCCATTCCTCACCACCTATCACGGCTCCTACAGCGGGCGCTCGGCGTTAAAGTTGCGTTACAATTCCATCATGGCGCGCGGCGACGTGGTGATCGCCAATTCGCGCTACACCGCCGACATGATCGCGCGGCTCTATCCCCAAGCGCGCGAGCGGCTGCGAGTGATCCATCGCGGCTCGGACCTGCGCGCTTATTCGCCCGCCGCGGTGGAGCGCGCGCGAGTGATGCGACTGCGCGAGGCCTGGGGCGTCGCTCCGCACGAGCGCGTGGTGCTTCTGGCGGCGCGTTTGACAAACTGGAAAGGCCAGAAGCTGCTGATCGAGGCGGCGAGCCGGTTGCGCGCGCGAGGTCTCAACGACGTACGCTACATCATGGCTGGCGATCCTCAAGGACGCGACGGTTACGTCAAGGAGTTGGACGCGATGATCGTGGCGCGCGGCCTGACGGGGATCGTTTCGCGCGTCGGCCATTGCGTGGACATGCCGGCGGCGTTTCTCGCCTCCAGCGTGGTCGCCGTGCCCTCGACGCAGCCCGAGGCGTTCGGCCGCACCGCTGTGGAGGCGCAAGCAATGGGAACGCTAGTGGTCGTGTCCGATCTCGGCGCGGCGCCGGAGACCGTGCTCGCCCCACCCGACGATCCCGCCGAGCAGCGCACCGGCTGGCGCTTTCCCGCCGGTGACGCGGACGCCCTGGCCGATGCGCTAGCCACCGCGCTCTCGCTGGGCGCCACGGCGCGCGACGCGATCGCAAGGCGCGCGCGCGCCCATGTCGAGCGTCATTTCTCGCTTGAGCGAATGACGGGCGAGACCCTCGCGGCCTATGGTTCGGCGCTGATCGCCTGAAGGGGGAGTTGCGATGGCTAAAGTCACGGGTCTGTCCGGCAACGAAATCTATTGCCTCGCCCAAAAAGGCTTTTCGCCGGGCGAACTCGTCGTCGGCAACAGCGTCAATTCCATGGGCTTCCTAGGATCTATGGGCGCCGGGCTCGGCAACATGCTGGGTGGCGAAGTCGCTCAGGTCACACAGGCGATCCACGAGGGGCGCGCCTCGGCGCTCGCCCGCATGACGGCGGAGGCAGCCGCGCATGGCGCCTCGGGGGTCGCGGGCGTCACGAGCGAATTGCGCTCGTTCAGCGGCTCCACCGAATTCCTGTTCGTGGGCTCCTGCGTGCATGCGGCGGGCGCCAACGCCGAACTGTTCACCAGTGCTGGCGATGCTCAGGAACTCTACTGTCACATCGACGCAGGGTACGCGCCCGTCGCGCATGTATTCGGCAACATCGCCTATTCCATGGGTATTGGCGGGGGCATTTTAGGATCGTTGAAGACGCTCTCGCGCGGCGAAATCCGCGAGTTCAGCGACGTGTTCAATCAAACCCGCCACGCCGCGCTGGGCCGCGCCGTCGCCGAGGCGAAACGCGCCCGCGCCAATGCGGTTGTTGGCGTCCGCACGACAATCCAGCCTTGGGCGGGAACGCATGAGATGATGATGTCCGGCACGGCGGCCTTCAATCCCCTGCTGCCGGCCGCCGCATTGGCCAACCCTGTCAGTAGCGACCTCACCGGCGAAGAACTCTGGGCGATGACTAGCCTGGGCTACGCCCCTGTCAAACTGCTGATGTCGACCTCGATCTATTCGCTGGGCCTTGCTGGCGGCTTCAGGGCCGCGTTCAAGTCGTTCTCGCGCGGGGAGATCACCGACCTCTCGCGCCTGATTCACGATGCGCGCGAGATCGCGATCGACCGGCTGAAGCGCGAGGCGGACGAGCTTCACGCCGAGGAAGTTGTCGGCGTGAAAACCTACATTGCCGAGATGAGCAGCGGTTTGGTCGAATTCATGGCGATTGGAACCGCGGTGACCAAAATTGCAAACGTCGCGGTCGCCACGCCGCAACTGCCGGTCCAGGCGATTATCCCCGATCGGGACACCTGGATCGACGGCGGTTTTGGCACGCGGCTGGACCGGGCGGCGGCGGGCTAGGGTCGGCCAAGCCTAGAGCAAACAGGTCAGAGCCGATCACAGCACACGGCCAAGTTGGAGGTTCGATCCATGGGAGCCTCCCGCGGCGAGCGGCGTCATTGCGAGAAGCGCAGCGACGAAGCAACCCACCCCGCCGCAACAGCGCCGTTTGATTGCTGACAAACAATTGCGCTGAGAGCCCGGTTACAACCCGCCCTATTTGATAAATGTCCCACTCTTTAGATCGCTCATCGCCTGCCGGATCTCGGCCTGTGTGTTCATCACGATGGGGCCGTGCCAGGCGACGGGCTCGCGGATCGGTTTTCCCGAGACGAGCAAGAACCGCATGCCTTGTTCTCCCGCCTGCACCGTCACCTCGTCGCCCGAGTCGAAAACCACCAGCGAGCGGTTGCCGACCGCCTCGCGTGACAGGACCTCCTCGCCGTTCACCATCTCCTCGCGCAACACGCCGAACGGTTCCGACGCGCCCGCGAACCGCCCGGACCCCTCGAAAATATAGGCGAACACCTGGCGATAGGTCTCGACCGGCAGCGTCTTGCGCTTGCCCGGCGGCACGCTCACGTCGAGATAGCGCGGCTCGGCCGCCACACCCTCGACTGGACCTCTCGCGCCC
>JAYTRP010000355.1:0-14251 GCA_043746145.1 Hyphomicrobiales bacterium
TCGTCGTAATAGGCGCGCGCGTCGTCCTCACCGTCGAAATAATGCCCCTTCCAGCCCCAATAGGCCCAGGCGCCGGCCAACCGGTCGAACACCTGCCGGGCGGACTTCTCCGACGCGTAGCGCTCGGACTTCGGCAGCGCTTCGAGCGCCGCCTCGTCGGGAACGGAGCGCCACAGAAACGAGGGAACGCCCTCCTCCTCGACCTTTTTAAGCCGCGCGGGCACGCCGGCTTTGCGGAAATATTTCTGCGCCAGCACGTCGGCCGCGACCTGGCTCCAAGCCGCAGGAACCTCGATGCCGTCGAGCGAGAACACCACCGAACCATCGGGGTTGCGGATTTCGCTACGCGTCGCTGAGAACGCGATCCGATCGTAAGGAGACGCCGCGCCCTGGGTGTAGTGTCGCTCGATCCGCATGATGATAATTCCCTATTGTCGCAAGCGGCATGGCCCCCGCCGCTTGCAGCCCGAACGCACTCTACTGACGCGACGGATGCGCGCTTATCCCCGCTATCCACATGCGACGACGATCCACGTTCGCGTTTCGACGCGACGGCAGACCCCTCGTTCACGGCAGGACGGGATAGATAGTTTATTACTGAAAAGTTACGCCGCCGTCAACACCTAGATGGCAATATACCTTCGACCACTATATCTTGTGGATAACGAGTCTTAACAAAGGAACAATAAGCGTTGCAAAGCCAGCATCGACCGAGTCGGCTGGCGGGCGCAATAGCGATTGTTTCGTTTGAAGCCGCGTATTGCTCGATAGCGACGCGCCTTGTGGCGCAGCGGCGGCGGCGCCTTGCGGCAACTGCGCGGCGAGTCCCGCAGCAATCATAGCAAGCTCGTTGCCGGGAATCCCGGGACGCCAAGGGGGCAAGTTTATTTGCCGGTCGCGGGCGCGGCCAGTGTCGCCGCGCATCTGGCTGACGAATCGGGCGCGCTTGGTGACTGAGCCGATCCGCCCGATGTAGGCGAATCGGTCCTGTCCCAGCGATTCGGCTGCATAGTCGCGCCAGGCGACCGAGGGGCGGGCTCGCGCCCTATTCACGACGCGTACGCTAAGTCGCTGGCCCACGGCTCTTCGCCCGAAACCTGCGCAACACCTCTGCCGCGATCTCGCCGCTGGAATCGATCGGCGAATAGCTGAACCGCTCGATCCGCCCGGTCCAGCGGCAGGCTGCGCCGCGGGCAATCAGCGCATCGATCGCGCCGGCGAGCTTTCGGGATCGGCCGCCGCTCGGCTCAAAAATATGCACCGGCGCGCCGGTCGCCGTCGCTTCGCCGACCATATTGGCGCTGTCGCCCGTGACGAGGATTGCATCGGCCAACGCCAGCATGGCGCCATACGGGTTGTCCCCCTGCCCGTCCCAAACGAAGCCGGCTTTTTCAGCTCCCAGCCCGGCGCGCACCGCCGCAAGTAAGGCGGGCGGAGTGCGACGCGACGGCGTCGCCATCACCGAGAAGCCTTGCGCGACGATAGCCCGAGTCGCCGCCGTCATTGCGGCAAGGTCATCCGCGGTGAAATGCTGCGCCCCGCTCGGGCCGCCCAACACGATCGCGCAGCGAGGCGCCAGCAGCGAGGCGAGGCGAGAGTCGGGCACGGCGCGGCATTGCGCGATTCGTGTCGGCGAAAATGGATGCGGCGAGGTCAAGGTCGAGATCACGTTCGGCCCGTGTAGCGCATCGTGCTGGGGCGTCCAGATCAGGTCGAATTCTCGCCGCGCGAAGCGCGGATCCTGCAGAAACAGCGCGAAAATGCGCGGCGAGGCGCGTTTCAGGGCGCGGATGTAGGGCACGGTTACGCGTCCGCTCGCTATGACGATATCCGGCCAGGGCGGTGCGAGCAGGGAGCCGGGAACGTTCGGGCGATCACGCGGGTCGACGGGACCCCAGGGCGCGAGGCGCGCGAACAGAAAGCTAGGCGCGACACGGCGTGTCTCGACGGCAAAGCCAAGGCCTTCCGACACGCCTAACGCATTCGTTTCGTGACCGACGCGACCCGACGCCAGAACCAGTACGCGAGTTTCCCGCATGGTTGCGCTTAAAGGCCCATTTTCCCCGGCAGGTACTCCGCCACGGCCTGCGCCAGATTCCGCATTCGCGTTTTTGCCGCCTCGCCGGTCATGTCGTTGAGGTCGACGCGGGTCACCAGCGACGCAGACATCGGATATTGCGAGTGGCCGACGATGCCCGTGGCCTCGACATAGTCGATCGCGGCGTCCGAACCAGGCAGCGTAGCGCCGCCCACTGCGCCATAATTGACGAGGTCGACGCGGACCATCAGTAGCGGCGCACGGCGATCGCTGGCGAGGTAAGGCGCAAAATATTGATGCAGGAAGCCCGGCAGCGCCTCCGCGAAGAATCGAGCGTCGAGCGTGTCCCCGCTTCGTTGTAGCGGCGACACGTCCACCGCCACGCCGCCAAAGCGGGGACGCGATTGCCCGTAAGCGGCGGCGGGGATTGCGACAGCGATCCCGCCGAGCAAAGCGCGGCGGGTAAGGAGAAGTTCGCTCATATCAAATTCCCCACGCCGTTCCCTTGCGCACTCGGGCAAAGGTCAATCACCTGAACTCGACTTTCAAGATCTCATAGCTCTTACCGCCGCCCGGCGTGTTGACCTCGACAGTATCGCCTACTTTCTTGCCGATCAGAGCGCGCGAAGTCGGCGAAGAAACCGAAACCCTGCCCGACTTCACATCGGCTTCCGACTCGCCGACAATCTGGAAAGTCCGCTCCAACTCGGTATCCTGATCAACCATCGTGACGGTCGCGCCAAATTTGATCGTCGTCCCGGAAAGCTTGGAGACGTCGATCACCTCCGCGCGTTGCAGCAAATCCTCGATCTCGACGATACGCCCCTCGTTATGCGACTGGGCTTCCTTCGCCGAATGATATTCCGCATTTTCCGAGAGATCCCCATGCGCGCGCCCATCGGCGATCGCCTGCACGATACGGGGCCGCTCTTCTTGCTGACGACGCTTGAATTCCGCTTCCAGCGCCGCGTGGCCCGCGATCGTTAACGGAAAACGTTCCATATTGACCTGCCTGTTTCCTGAATTGAGTCCGCGCGATCGGCGAGCGAGCCGATCACGTTAAAAAGTCGCCAATCACGCGAAGTAGTCTTGCAACGCTCGGACTTCAAGATCGCCCGCGGAATAGGCTTTGATGCCCGCCACAGCGGCAATCGCGCCCGAAAGTGTGGTGTAATAGGGTACTTTTTGCAAGAGGGCGGCGCGACGTAGAGGTTTCGAATCCAACAGCGACATCGCGCCTTCGGTGGTGTTGAAAACCAATTGCACGGCGCCGTTGCGCATGGAGTCGGCGGCATGCGGCCGCCCCTCCGAAACCTTGTTGACTTTGGTCGCTGGCACACCTTGCGACAAGAGGTAACGCTGCGTTCCCGCCGTAGCGATGACCTTGAAACCCATTTCGACCAGCGTCCGTAGCGGCTCGACAATGGCGGGCTTATCCGCGTCTCGCAGCGAAACGAACACGGCGCCAGAGCGGGGCACGCTCACGCTCGCGCCGAGCTGGCTCTTGGCGTAGGCAAGGTCGAAACTTCTAGCGATCCCCATCACTTCGCCCGTCGAGCGCATTTCCGGGCCTAACACCGTGTCGACGCCGGGGAATCTCGCGAACGGGAAGACCGCCTCCTTGACGCCGACGTGGCGCAATTGGCTTTTCTCCAACCCGAACGAGGCGAGCGATTCGCCCGCCATAATTCGGCTCGCGATTTTGGCGATGGGCATGCCGATCACCTTGGCCACGAAGGGCACGGTGCGAGATGCCCGGGGATTGACTTCCAACACGTAAATCTGCCCCCCCTTCAGCGCGAATTGCACGTTCATCAGCCCGCCAACATTGAGCGCGAGCGCAAGCTTGGTGGTTTCCGCCTCCAGCTTGGCCAGCGTCTCCACCGTCAGCGAACGCGGCGGCAACGAACACGCGCTGTCGCCGGAATGAATTCCCGCCTCTTCGATGTGTTCCATGATGCCCGCGACAAACACGGTCTTTCCATCGCAAAGCGCGTCGACGTCGATCTCGATCGCGTCCGAGAGATAGCGGTCGAACAGCAGCGGATTCTTGCCGAGCACGGTGTTGATCTGCCCGGTTTTGTCGTTGGGGTAGCGCGCCTTCACGTCGGCTGGCACCAGGCTTGGCAACACGTCGAGCAGGTAATCGCTCAGAGCCGTCTCGTCGTGGATGATCGCCATGGCGCGCCCGCCCAGCACGTAAGAAGGCCTGACCACCAGCGGCAGGCCGAGATCGGCCGCGACCAGTCGGGACTGTTCTACGGAATAGGCGATGCCGTTCTTGGGTTGTTTGAGCCCGAGCCTGTCGAGCAGCCGCTTGAACCGGTCGCGGTCCTCCGCCAGATCGATCGAATCGACCGAAGTTCCCAAGATCGGCGTTCCCGCTGCTTCGAGCGCAGGAGCGAGCTTCAGCGGCGTTTGGCCGCCAAACTGCACGATGACGCCCACGAGCGTTCCCGCCTCGCTCTCCTTGGCCAGGATCGCCAGCACGTCCTCGGTCGTCAGCGGCTCGAAATAGAGCCGGTCGGAGGTGTCGTAGTCAGTCGACACCGTCTCGGGATTGCAGTTGATCATGATGGTTTCAAAGCCCGCGTCGCGCAGCGCGAACGAGGCATGGCAGCAGCAATAGTCGAACTCGATGCCCTGCCCGATCCGGTTAGGTCCGCCGCCGAGAATCACCACCTTGCGACGGTCGGTCGGCTTCGCCTCGCATTGCGCGACGGCGCCGAACGGCGTTTCATAGGTGGAATACATGTAGGCGGTCGGAGAGGCGAACTCGGCGGCGCAGGTGTCGATCCGCTTGAACACCGGCGTCACGCCAAGCTCGACGCGGGACGCGGCGACCTCTGCCTCTTCGACGCGGGCGAGAGCGGCGAGCCGCGCGTCGGAAAAGCCCGCCGCTTTCAACTGGCGCCAATTATCAGCGTCGCCGGGAAGGCCGAACTCGCGCACGCGGCCCTCCAGCGCGACGATGTCGGCGAGCCGCTCCAGGAACCACGGGTCGATCTTGGTGACGTCATTCGCCTCAGCGACGCTCATGCCCAGCCGCAGCGCTTGGGCGACCTTGAGCAGCCGGTCGGGCGTCGGCTTGCCGATCGCAGCGCGGAGGGCATTAGCGTCGTCACCCTTGCCGAGCCCCTCGATTTCAATCTCGTCGAGGCCGGTCAACCCGGTCTCCAGCGAGCGCAGCGCCTTCTGCAACGATTCGGCAAAGGTGCGGCCGATCGCCATCGCCTCGCCGACCGACTTCATTGCGGTGGTCAGAATGGGGTCGGCGCCGGGAAATTTCTCGAACGCGAAGCGCGGGATCTTTGTGACTATATAGTCGATCGTCGGCTCGAAGGACGCCGGGGTCGCGCCGCCAGTGATGTCGTTAGCGATCTCATCGAGCAAGTAGCCGACCGCCAGCTTGGCCGCGACCTTGGCGATCGGAAATCCGGTCGCCTTGGAGGCGAGCGCCGAGGAGCGCGACACGCGAGGGTTCATCTCGATCACGATCATGCGGCCGTCGGCGGGGTTGACGGCGAATTGCACGTTGGAGCCGCCGGTCTCGACGCCGATCTCGCGCAGCACCGCCAGCGAGGCGTCGCGCATGATCTGATATTCTTTGTCGGTGAGTGTCAGCGCGGGCGCGATGGTGATCGAATCGCCGGTGTGCACGCCCATCGGGTCGATGTTCTCGATCGAGCAGACGATGATGCAATTATCCGCCTTGTCGCGGACCACCTCCATCTCGAATTCTTTCCAGCCGAGCACGCTCTCCTCGATCAGCACCTCGCTGGTGGGCGAGGCGTCTATGCCGCGCTCGACAATGTCGAGGAATTCGTCACGGTTGTAGGCAATGCCTCCGCCCGTGCCGCCCAGCGTGAAGCTCGGACGGATGATCGCGGGAAGTCCGATATCGCCAAGCGCGGTGAGCGCCTGCCCCAGCGTCTTGATATGATGCGACCGCGGCGTATCGAGACCGATCTTGGTCATCGCCTCGCGGAAACGCTGGCGGTCCTCGGCTTTGTCGATGGCGTCCGCCGTCGCGCCGATCATCTCGACGTCGTGCTTTGCGAGCACACCCATCTTTTCCAGGCTCAGCGCGCAATTGAGCGCGGTTTGGCCGCCCATCGTGGGCAGTAGCGCAAAGCCGCCGGGCAAGGCGTTGCGCTCGATGGCGATGATCTCGGCCACCACTTCCGGGGTGATTGGCTCGATATAGGTGCGGTCCGCCATATCTGGATCGGTCATGATCGTGGCGGGGTTCGAATTGACCAGCACGATTCGATAGCCCTCGGCTCGCAACGCCTTGCAGGCCTGGACGCCGGAATAATCGAACTCGCACGCCTGCCCGATGATGATCGGGCCCGCGCCAATGATCAGAATGGTGGAAATATCGGTCCGCTTTGGCATAAGTCCCCGTCGACGCGCCGTTCGTTTTCGACCCGCGCAAAAGGTCGCTTGCATATAAAAAAGGGCCGCGACGCGGTCATCAAGCCGCGTGGCGCCCTTCAACACGCGACAATACGCCCGGAAGCGCGTCGCCATCCGCTTAACTAAACGAGAATGCCG
This sequence comes from Hyphomicrobiales bacterium, assembly GCA_043746145.1. GTDB lineage: Bacteria > Pseudomonadota > Alphaproteobacteria > Rhizobiales > Beijerinckiaceae > Roseiarcus. The sequence goes on from JAYTRP010000355.1 coordinate 6,596, forward strand.
CGAGGGGGAAGTGTGAGGCGCCGAGCCGTCGCGCAAGTCGGGGCGATCGCCCGGTAAATTCCCGGCCCTCGCAAGGTCGCGGAGCGGCGGCGTTCGGTTGATCGGCGCCAGACACGACGATGCAGCGCCCCTCCCGTTTGGAAACAGCTCCGGATAGCAACAAGCTCGAAATGCGTATCGCAGTTCGCTTCACCAAGCGAAAATTTAGTCGCGGAAGATGTGGCGCAAGTCACTACCAACCCGCTATCAACTGTGGTTACGACATGTCGGAACTAAGACCTGTCACAGGCGTTTCATCATCCTGCACGATAAAGCCAAGAGAAGACTGGGTATTGTGCTATGTTTATCTGGGGTGATCGTATGAGCAATGCGGGCTTGAGTATGAAAGCCGGCGCGGCGATTTTTCTTGCGCTAGCGGCTCTGGCGGGCGGCGTCGCTGTAGCCAGAGGGCCTAACACGTTACTTCCAATAGCCGGTTCAGGTCCCGGGCTAGACAGTTGGCATTACGACTCCGCCTCTGCGCGCTCCGACCCGGAAGACGCCCCGCGAAGGGTCCAGAAGCATCGGGTCGCCAGCTTAGCGTCTCGCAATATCGTCGGCAGCGTCTGCGTACGCCTTTGCGATGGATCGTTCTTCCCAGCCAGCGCGGCTGCGGGCGGCGACGCCGCCTGCTCGGAGCAGTGCCCCGACGCGCCGGTCGCGCTGTACTCAATGCCGACCGATCGCATTGACGACGCGATCTCTCTTAAAGGCGCCCGGTACACCGAGCTTCCCGTCGCCAAACGCCACGAGACTGCCTACGATTCCACCTGCACCTGTCACCGCGACCGTTCAGTGTCGCACGTTGCGGAACTGCTGCGCGATCCGACGCTGCGCAAAGGCGATCTGGTTATGACGACAGACGGCTTCAAGGTGTTCGAGGGAGCCTATGCCGGCGCGGCGCACCCTAGCGATTTCGTCGCGCTTGCGCATGCAACAAACGTAACGCGCGACCAACGCGCGGCGCTCGTCGCGATGGAGCATTCGACCGCCGGCCGCCCCGATCGGCTGCGCGGAACGGTGACCGTCGACGACGGCGCGATCCACGCAGAACGTTAACGCTCAGTGCAGGCGGACCTCGCCGTCGACCGCGTGAAACTCCGCCGGCTTGATCAAGTTGCAATGGCTCACCGCCACCTTATGCAACTTGCCCTCGATCTCACGAGAATTATCGCTGCACTCCCCGTCATTGCGAGCGAAGCGAAGCAACCCAGGGCCGAGTCCTGAAGCTCCTGGGTTGCTTCGTCGCTTCGCTTCTCGCAATGACGACGGTCCGAGTTGGCGCCGCCCACCCCTTCCCCTAAAGCTCCGGCATGGAGCCTGTAAAACTACGCATCTACGTCGACGCGGACGCATGTCCGGTGAAGGACGAAATTTATCGCGTCGCCGCACGCTACCGGATGAAGGTTTACGTCGTCGCCAACAGCCCGATCCTGGTCCCGCTTGCGCCCGAAATCGAGCGTGTGCTGGTTGCAGCAGGGCCTGACGTGGCGGATGACTGGATCGCCGAGCGCGCTGGCCCGGGCGCAATCGTGGTGACATCGGACGTTCCGCTTGCGAGCCGCTGTGTAAAAACCGGCGCCGACGTGCTCGCGCCAACCGGCAGGCGCTTCGACCAGAACTCAATCGGCATGGCGCTGGCGACCCGCGATCTCATGGACCACCTGCGCTCGACGGGACAGACCACATCCGGCCCGAAAGCATTTGGACCGCGCGATCGCTCCAGCTTTCTAGGCGCGCTGGACAATGCCGTGATGCGGGCGAAACGAGCGGGGGCCGTGGCGTGAGCGCCTTCCACTAACGCGAAGGCGGGTTCGTCTCCAACGCTGGCGTCTCAAATGCAAATTGCACCCATGGCTGAGCCGAACGCGTCCAGATCTGCGCCAGAACCGTTTGCAGACCCGTGTGATCGTCGAGCGTTCCAACCTTGATGACGAACATGCCTGGACGTATCGCCGTCCGGTTGCCGATCGGGCTTCCGCATTGGCCGCAGAAGTAGCGCGTTAGCGAATTGCCGCTCTCGCCCTTGTCTTCGTAACTCGCCATCTCGCCCTCGAACGCAATGTCGGCGTCAGACGACAGCGCGCTCACGGAAAACGCGGAGCCCGACGCCTTCTGGCGCCGCGTGCAATGGCAGAGCACGACTTGCGTCGGCGCGGTCTTCAAAGTGTACCGCAGAGGCGGCCGCCGGTCAGACCGCTCATCGTGTGAGCCCCCTATTGGTAGATCGCTTTATAGTTTTCCCGCAACGCCGCCTTCTGCACCTTGCCCATCGCATTGCGCGGCAGCGCCTCGACGAAGAACACTCGCTTTGGTTGCTTGAATCGCGCGAGCCGGCTTTCCAGCGCGCGCAGGATCGCGCTTTCGTCCAACTCGGCGCCAGGCTCCAGCACGACCACCGCCGTGACGCCCTCGCCGAAATCTGTGTGCGCCACGCCAATTACCGCGCTTTCGACCACGCCGGGCAGCGCGTCAATCTCGCCCTCGACCTCTTTGGGATAGACGTTGAAACCGCCGGAGATGATCAGGTCCTTCGCGCGCCCAACGATGTGGACATAGCCGCGCTCGTCGACCTTGCCGACATCGCCGGTGATGAAGAACCCGTCCGACCGGAATTCGCTCGCCGTCTTTTCCGGCATTCGCCAATAGCCCCTGAACACGTTGGGACCCTTGACCTCGATCACTCCGATTTCGCCCTGCGGCAACACCGAGCCCGTCTCGGCCTCGGCGATCCGCAAGCTAACGCCCGGCAGCGGAAAACCCACGGTTCCCGCGATGCGCTCGCCGTCATACGGGTTTGACGTGATCATGTTGGTCTCGGTCATGCCGTAACGCTCGAGAATTGCGTGGCCGGTGCGCTCGCGCCAGCGCGAATGCGTCTCTTCGAGCAATGGAGCCGAACCGCTGACAAACAGCCGCATGTGCCTGGTCGCTTCCGCGTCAAGCCCGGGATGTTCAACCAAGCGGGTGTAGAACGTCGGTACGCCCATCAGCGCAGTCGCGCGCGGCATTGCCGCCATTACCGCATCGGCGTCGAAGCGCGGCTGGAAGATCATGGTCGCGCCAGCCAGCAGCGCCACGTTGGTCGCCACGAACAGTCCATGCGTGTGATAAACCGGCAGTGCGTGGATCAGCACATCGTCGGGCGTAAACCGCCACAGCTTCACGAGCGCCTCGGCGTTGGACGAGAGATTCTCGTGCGTCAGCATGGCGCCCTTGGAGCGCCCCGTCGTGCCGGAGGTGTAGAGGATGGCGGCGAGATCGTCGCTCGCGCGCTCGACCGGGGGCAGCTCATGCGTCGTCGCCTCGACCCGCTCGGCAAAACTGCCGTCGCCGCGCGATCCCATACTCTCCACCGCATGAAGTCCGTGCCGATTGGCGATGGCGCGGATCGCGTCAAGCTGCGCGGGACGGCAAAGTGTCAGCGAGGGCTGCGCGTCGCCGAGGAAATATTCGAGCTCCGCCAAGGTATAAGCGGTGTTCAGCGGCAAAAGCGCAGCTCCGGCGCGAAAGCAGGCCAGCGCTAACACGACCGCATCAGGCGACTTATCGATCTGCGCCGCCACCCGATCACCGGGCTCGACGCCGAGATCGACCAACGCCCGTGCGACCCTGCCCGAGCGCGCAAACAATTCGCCATAGGTCAGCGACGGCCCCTCGGGGTTCTCAAGCGCGATTTTCTCGAGATCTTTCGCTCGGGAGCGCAGTATTTCGTAAAGGTTGGCGGACAAGGGAGCCTCGCATGACTGAACCTGCTGTATAGACCCGCCCGCCGCCCTCGCCAACGCAAGGGCGTTAACAGAGCGCTCGTTAGCTCAAGAGTTGGCGGCTCGCTCGTGCTTCGCGTATGAGCCCTGCTTTGCCTTGGGGAGGTTTTCATGTCCGAGCGTCTGCGCATTCTCATCATCGGCGCCAGCGGGGAACTGGGGCGCGCGGTCGTCGCCGAACTGGCGCCGCGACACGAGATCATCACGGCGGGCTCGAAGTCGGGCGACATCAGGATCAACATCGAGGACCCGGCCAGCATCGTCGCCGGGTTGAAGCAAGCCGGGCCGCTCGACGCGGTCGCCTGCACCGCGGGCGCCGTTAATTTTCATCCGCTGTCGGCGATCGCGCCCGGGACGATCGCGCAATCGTCTTACGGCTTTGGTCTCATCAACAAGCTGATGGGGCAGGTCAATCTAACGCTGGCGGCGCGCGATGCGCTCAACGACGGCGGCTCGATTACGCTGATCGCGGGGGTGCTCGCGGACATGCCGGTCGTCGCCGGCTCGTCGGCGAGCATGGTCAACGGCGCAGTCGAGTCCTTCGCCATCGCGGCCGCGATCGAACTGCCGCGCGGCCTGCGCATCAACGCCGTTAGCCCGACCGTGTTCGAGGAATCATTGGGAAGCTACGGCCCGTTCTTCCGCGGCATAGACCCGATTCCGGCTTTGCGCGCGGCGCGAGCATTCTCGCGCAGCATCGAAGGGCGCCAAACGGGTCAGGTCTACAAGGTTATTTGATGCGTGCGATTGGCGCGCTGGTCGCGGCGCTCGTGCTGGTCGGCTTAGTCTTGGCGCTATGGCCGGGCCTCGACCTCGGCGCGACGCACCTCATCTACGACAACGGCGGATTCTGGGACGGCAACTTCGCGGCGAGACATGCGCGCGATTTCTTCCGCCTCGCCCCGTTCTGGCTGCTCGGCGGGCTCGTACTGCTCTATCTCGCGCGCCGACTGGGCCTGTCGATGTTTGACGCGCCGAGCGGTCGTGCGCTGATTTTCCTGATCGCCTCGTTGATCATAGGCCCCGGCCTGATCGTCAACCTAGGCCTCAAGGATCACGCGCATCGGCCGCGCCCTGTCCATGTCGTCGAGTTCGGCGGAAACCAGGAATTTCGGCCCTGGGACCGGTTCGACGGCGCTTGCGTCAAAAACTGCTCTTTCGCCTCAGGGGAGGCCGCGTCCGCGTTCTGGTTGGTGGCGCCCGCGCTGATCGCGCCCCTGCCCTATCGGGCTGCGGCGGTCGCGGCGGCTGTCCTGTACGGCGTCGTCGCCAGCGCGTTGCGCCTGGCGTTTGGCGGCCACTTTCTGTCCGATGTGCTGGCGGGCGGATTGATTTCGCTGATCGTGGTTTTCTTGCTGCGGCGCGCTATGCTGCGGGATGAGGCATGAGCTTGCACAAAAGCCTGTTCGGCCTGTAAGCAGAATAGCCATTTTCGGGATCGTCCCTGCCGTTATGGCCGGGCTTGTCCCGGCCATCCACGCCGTCCGGCGAGACCGAGGAGTCCGGTTCGACCGCCGCCGTCTCGCTGCTCAAGCGGACGTCGCTCGCCGACGGGGATGGCCGGGACAAGCCCGGCAATGACGAAAAGTCTCTAACGCCGAGCGCTCCATGTCCAAGCCGAAAGTCAAAAAGGTCGTCCTCGCCTATTCCGGTGGGCTCGACACCTCGATCATCCTGAAGTGGCTGCAGCAAACCTATGGCTGCGAGGTGGTGACCTTCACCGCCGACCTAGGCCAAGGCGAGGAACTCGAGCCTGCGCGAAGCAAGGCGGAGTTGATGGGCGTCAAGCCCGAGAATATCTTCATCGAGGACGTGCGCGAGGAATTCGTGCGCGACTATGTTTTTCCGATGTTCCGCGCCAATGCGGTCTACGAAGGGCAATATCTGCTCGGCACCTCGATAGCCCGGCCGTTGATCGCCAAACATCTGGTCGAGATCGCTCGCAAGGTCGGCGCCGACGCGATTTCGCACGGGGCCACCGGCAAAGGCAACGATCAGGTGCGGTTCGAACTCAGCGCCTATGCGTTGCAGCCCGACATCAAGATCATCGCCCCCTGGCGCGAGTGGGAGTTTCCCTCCCGCAACGCGCTGCTCGCCTTCGCTGAGCAGCATCAGATCCCCATCGCCAAGGACAAGCGCGGCGAGGCGCCGTTCTCGACCGACGCGAATCTGCTGCACGTCTCCTCGGAAGGTAAGGTGCTGGAAGATCCCGCCGAGGAAACGCCGGCTTACGTCTATTCGCGCACGATCGACCCCGAAGCCGCGCCCGACACGCCGACCATCGTTGAGATCACGTTCAAGCGCGGCGACCCCGTGGCGATCGACGGCGTGGCGATGTCGCCAGCGACCCTGCTCACCAAGCTCAACCAGATCGGCCACGACAACGGCGTCGGCCGCCTCGATCTGGTCGAGAATCGCTTTGTCGGCATGAAGTCGCGCGGCATGTACGAGACCCCCGGCGGCACAATCCTGCTGGTGGCGCATCGCGCGATTGAATCAATCACGCTCGATCGCGGCGCGGCCCATCTCAAGGATGAGCTGATGCCGAAATATGCCGAGTTGATCTACAATGGCTTCTGGTTCGCGCCAGAGCGCGAATTGCTGCAAGGGCTGGTCGACAACAGCCAGGAATATGTCGAGGGCCGCGTGCGGCTGAAGGTCTACAAGGGCGGCGTCTGGACGATCGGCCGCGACAGCCCGCACTCGCTCTATGATCAGGACCTCGTCACCTTCGAGGAAGGCGCCGTCGCCTACGATCATAACGACGCCAGCGGCTTCATCAAGCTCAACGCGCTGCGCTTGCGGACGCTCGCCAAGCGTCGGCTGCGGGCGGAGAAGGCTTAAGTGTCGGCCCAATAAGATACTGAAATCTTTTGGGTCGTTCATTATTCAGCGAAGATTGCCTGATACTTTTTAGCAGGCGGATGGACTAACTTATGGCGACAAACGCCGACCCTTTCACGGAACGACTCTTGCGCGGCGAGAAGCTGATCTGGCGGGGTCAGCCTCAGCAGGGTTTGATGCTGACGCGAGCAGACGCCCTTCTCATCCCGTTCAGCCTGATATGGGGCGGCTTCTCGATTTTCTGGGAATCGAGTGTGCTTCGGATACCGAACGCTCCCGTGTTCATGGCTTTGTTTGGCGCTATCTTTGTAGTTGTCGGTCTGTTTATTATTTTTGGGCGGTTCTTTGTCGACGCCTGGATTCGGTCATGCGTCTTCTATGCGCTCACCGATCATCGAATTCTTATCCTTCGATCCCGTCCCACGGTCAATTTTCAATCGGTCAGTTTGGACCGATTGCCCGAAGCGACGTTGAGCGAAACCGCGAATGGACGCGTACGATCAGGTTTGGACCCGCCTCGTCACTCTGGAATAACCGAGCCGGGGGCGGCGGCGGGAATTGGGTCGCGTCATTAAGCCCAATCCCGCAGTTTCTTGCTATCGAGGACGTCAAAAAGGTGTTCGCATCCGTTCAGGAGCGCGCGCAAGCCAGATCTTCACGGATCAACTAGCGGCAATGTCCGCCTCGCAGGCCCTGCCTTTTCTTTAAATTTGAATACAACAAATGCAGTGCCTGATAGTCTCCAACTGATCGCAAAATTACGCAACTTTCATGCGCTCAGCGGCTCTCAAGCCCCTGAAGCAGCGCCCTTAGCGTTGTGATCGTGCTCGCATCCATCGCCCCGTCGACCAACTCGGGGCGGAAATGGCGTTGGAAAGCGGCGACGACTGTCTCGGTTGGCGCGTCGTACACACCGGTGACGGCGACGCCGTAGCCATAAAGCGACAGCATCGTCTGTAGCGCGCGCACATGCGGCCCCTCCTGTCCGCGCCCAAACAGCGCGATT
>JAYTRP010000356.1:0-4764 GCA_043746145.1 Hyphomicrobiales bacterium
TGACGACAAGCCGGCCGTCCGGCGCCGCGTCCGCCTCCTCGCTCTTGATCGAAGCGCCGTTCACGCCGCCGATTTCGAGCGCGAATTTCCGCGGCTCGCTCCATTTGTTTGAAAATCGGACGGTGTAGCCGTTGCGCACGCCGCCGTCCTTGGTGGTCGAGAACATCGGCGCGCGCACATGCAGAACGCTGACGTTGATGTGCTTTCGGGTCGACAGTTGGTAGAGCATCACCACCCCCACGGCCGCGATCAGGCCTGCGTACAGCAGGGTCCGCGGCCGGACCAATTTGTAGCGCGCCGGCTCGCCCTTCGCACGACGGCGCATGTTCTCGTCGGTGTCGTAGCTGATAAGCCGGATCGGACGATTGATCTTGATCATCACCGCGTCGCAGGCGTCGATGCAGAGCCCGCACTGGATGCAACCAAGCTGTGAGCCGTTGCGGATATCGACGCCGGTCGGGCAGACCGCGACGCATTGTCCGCAATCGATGCAGTCGCCGGCGGGTTGGTCGGCCGCTCGCTCGCGTCGCGACTCCTTCAGCGACATGCGAGGCTCGCCGCGGTCGCGCAGGTACGAGACGTTCAGCGCCTCGGTGTCGGTGAGCGCCGCCTGAATGCGCGGCCAGGGACACATGTAGAGGCAGACCTGCTCGCGCATGAAACCTGCGAGAAAATAGGTCGTGCCCGTGAGGATGCCGATCCAGACATAATCCATCACGGGCGCTTGCAGGGTCGCCAAATCGCGCGTCAGTGTCGGCGCATCCGAGAAATAGAGCACCCAGGCGCCGCCGGTCCACCAGGCGATCAGCAACCAACTCGCGTGCTTGCCCACGCGACGCGCGATCTTGTTCGCGCTCCACGGCGCCGCGTCGAGCCTGATGCGCTCGCGCCGGTCGCCCTCAATCAGGCGCTCGACGGCGAGGAACAGGTCGGTCCACACCGTCTGAGGACAGGCGTAGCCGCACCACACGCGACCAAACAAGGCGTTCGACAGGAATAGCGCGAGCGCGGCGAGGATCAGCAGGCCGGTGAAATAATAGACCTCCTGCGGCCAGAGTTCGATGAAGAAGAAGTAGAAACGGGAATGTGCGAGATCGACCAGCACCGCTTGGTGCGGCTGGTTTGGCCCCCGATCCCACCGCACGAACGGCAGCAGATAGTAGACCGCGAGACAGACGACCAGCAGCGTCCATTTGATGCGGCGAAACACGCCATGCACCTTTTGCGGATAGACCTTCGCGGCGGCAACGTAGAGCGGCCCCTCGTCATAGCCGTCATTATCGTTGTGAGGACTAATGGCGTAAGACATCGGCGAAGCGTCCATAGTTGGTTGCGGAGCCCCGCGCGGGCAAATGCGCTAACTCAGGCGCCAGAACCGTCAAGGCTGCCAGAACCGCCCTCTCTTTCATGGCCGGGACAAGTGCGGCCGTGACAGGAAAGGGCGGTTTAAGTCGTCTTCGCCCCTATTGCCCCGCGCCGAGACTATGCACGAATATTGTTACGGCTTTGATTGTCACCGGGTCGAGACGTGCGCCCCAGGCGGGCATCACGCTGTTTCGCGCGTAGGTCACGGTCTGCATGAGATCCTTCACGTCGGCGCCATAAAGCTGAAGCCCGTCGGTCAGATTGGCGGAGCCCATGTCGAGCGAACCCTTGCCCTCGTCGCCGTGGCAGACCGAACAATTGTCGGCAAATATTTTCTTGCCGGCGACGATGTTGACGCCCGCTTCGGGCGACAGTTTCGAAAGCGTGCGGGCATAGCTGACCACCTGACGAATCTCATCGGGCTTAAGCATGCCGTCCTTGCCGAAGGCGGGCATCGCGCTGCTCCGCGTGTCCTTGTCGTAGTCGGCGCGAATGCCGTGCGTGATCGTCGCCTGGATGGCGTCCAGCGTGCCGCCCCACAACCAATCGTCGTTGGTCAGATTGCGATAGCCTTTGCCGCCCTGCCCGCCTGAACCGTGGCACGCCGCGCAATTCTCGGCGAACGCTGCTTTGCCGTGCGACAGCGCGAGCGCGAGCAGCGTCTTGTCGGCGACGATCTCCGTCACGCTCGCGTTCTGCAGGCCGCTTTCCCTGGAGACGCGGACGGCCTTGATGTCGGCGAGGTCTTGCGCGACCTGTCCGCGGTTGGTGTAGCCGAGCACGCCTGGGGTGTAGCTCGAAATGAGCGGCCAAGCGGGGTAGGCGATCCAATAGAGCACGGCGACGACGATCGTTGCATAGAAGGTGTACAACCACCACAGCGGCAGCGGTGTGTTGAGTTCACGAATGCCGTCCCACTCATGCCCGGTGGTGGTCTGGCCGCTGATCTTGTCGAGGTTCGGAGGTTCGTTGGCCATCGATCAATCCTCGCGCAACGGCGCGGAAGCCGCTTCGTTGAAACGGTCGCCATTGGCTGGCCACAGCGCGTAGACCAGCACGCCGAGGAACATCACGAAGCAGTAGAGAAGCCCGGACGAAAGGGCGAAACTCGAGAGATAATCGTAGGTCGAATCCATGACGCTTTTCCCCCTTAGCGCAGGTTGGCCTTGTCATCGTAGAGTTTGAAGTCGACCAACGTGCCGAGCATTTGGAGATAGGCGACCAGCGCGTCCATCTCGGTCACGGTCGCCGTCTCGTCGTCGAACTTGCGCAACTGCGCCTTGGGATAACGCTTCAGGAAATCCGCCGCCTCGGGACTATCGGGATTGAGTTGCGTCTTCAGGTCGGCGTCGATCTTGGCGATGTCGTCGTCGGTATAAGGCACGCCGACGATGCGCAGGGTCTTCAGATTGGCCGCGAGTTCGCGCGTGTCGAGTTCCGTATTGGCCAGGAACGCATAGGTCGGCATAATCGAGGCGGGCACGACCGAACGCGGGTCCTTGAGATGGGCGACATGCCAACTATCGGTGTACTTGAGCCCGACCCTCGCGATGTCAGGGCCATTGCGCTTGGAGCCCCATTGGAACGGATGATCGTACATGCTCTCGGCCGCTAGGGAATAGTGACCGTAACGCTCCACTTCGTCGCGCAGCGAACGGATCATCTGGCTATGACAGAGATAGCAACCCTCTCTGAGATAGATGTTGCGACCTGCCTGTTCGAGCGGCGTGTAGGGCCGCATGCCCACGACCTTCTCGACCGTGCCCTGCAGGTAAAACAAGGGCACGATCTGAACCAGGCCGCCAATCGCGACCATCACGAGAATGCCGAGAAGCAGCAGAATCGGGTTCTTCTCGAATATCTGATGCTTGGCGAACAGCCCGCCGGCCGGAGTGTGGGGAGTCCCGTCGCTCATGATTGTTCCCTCATTCGGCGGGTTGGAGCGCGGGATGCAGCACCGGCGCGACCTCTTCGCCGACGCGGATCGTCATCCAGATATTGTAGAGCATCAGCACATAGCCCGCGATGAACAGCACGCCGCCGAGACCGCGAATAACGTAGAACGGATGCATCGCCGCGACCGACTCGATGAAGGAATATTCGAGGTAGCCCTGCGGCGTGTAGGACCGCCACATCAAGCCTTGCAGGATGCCCGATACCCACATCGAGGTGATGTAGAGCACGATGCCGAGCGTCGAAATCCAGAAGTGCCAGTTGACGAGCTTCAGCGAATAGAGCTCCCGCTTGTTCCACAACCAGGGCACCATGCAGTAGAGTGCACCGAACGAGACATATGCAACCCAACCGAGCGCGCCCGAATGCACGTGACCAACGGTCCAATCGGTGTAATGCGAGAGCGAGTTTACGGTCTTGATCGACATGACAGGACCCTCAAAGGTCGACATGCCGTAGAAGGCGACCGAGACGACCAGCATTCGCAGCACAGGATCGGTGCGAAGCTTGTCCCAGGCGCCCGAGAGCGTCAGCAAGCCATTGATCATGCCGCCCCATGAGGGCATCCAGAGCATGAGCGAGAAGGTCATGCCGAGCGTCTGCGCCCAATCGGGCAAGGCGGTATAGTGCAGATGATGGGGACCGGCCCAAATATAGAGAAAGATCAGCGACCAGAAATGGATGATCGACAGCCGGTAGGAATAGACCGGCCGCTCCGCGCGCTTAGGTACGAAGTAATACATGATCGCGAGGAAGCCGGCGGTCAGGAAGAAACCAACCGCGTTATGGCCGTACCACCACTGAAACATCGCGTCCTGCACGCCGCTCCAGACGATGTAGGATTTGGACGAGAACAGCGAGACCGGGACAGCGGCATTGTTGCCGATATGCAGCATCGCGATCGTCACGATGAAGGCGAGGTAGAACCAGTTCGCGACGTAAACGTGGGGCTCTTTGCGGCGATAGATCGTGATGAGGAACACGAGCAGATAGGTTACCCAGACGACCGTAAGCCATAGGTCGGCGTACCATTCCGGTTCGGCGTATTCCTTGCTTTCGGTAATGCCGAGCAAATAGCCCGTGCCGGCGATCACGATGAAAAAATTGTAGCCGAGCACGACGAACCAGGGCGCCAATTCGCCCGCCAGTCTCGCGCGGCAGGTGCGTTGCACGACGTAGAACGAGGTTGCGATCAGCACGTTGCCACCGAACGCGAAGATCACGGCGGAGGTGTGCAGCGGGCGCAATCGTCCGAAGTTGAACCAAGGCTCGATGTTGAGCGAGGGAAACGCGAGCTCGAAGGCGATGTAGATGCCGACCGCCATGCCCGCGAGGCCCCAGAACAACGAGGCGATCGAGGCGAACTTGACGGGTCCGAAATTGTAGTTGGGCTTGCCATCGATCTCGAGCGGCGCAGGCTCTGCCGGGCGCGCGCCGTAGCGATGA
>JAYTRP010000357.1:0-4757 GCA_043746145.1 Hyphomicrobiales bacterium
CGCCGAATCTTTGATCCAGTCCGTCCATTCCACTTTTTGTTCCTTGGCAACTTGATGGAACGAAAGGGCACATCCGATCTGCTTCATGCACTTGCTGGCGACGGCTTGCGGGACGCGCATTGGGTCGCCTCGTTCGTCGGCGACGGCGGCGCGATGTACTCGCCGCAGGCGCTGTGGAGCGCTGCGCATCATCGCGCGCGAGTGATCTTCTTCGTGTTCAACAACTGTCGCTACAACGTGCTGCAGAACGTCGCGCGTGATCTGGGCTACACCAATGCGGTCGCTGGCAAGTTCGTCGGCATGGAAATGCGCGACCCCGCGATCGACTTTGCCGCACTCGCGACGAGTATGGGCGTCCCCTATGAGCGCGCCACCGACCGCGACGCGATCCTGATGGCGGCCTCGCGAGCGGTGGAGCGGGCAGGGCCGACGATGATCGAAATTCCCGTGGCGTGAAGCCGCGCTTTAGTCGGCGACGCCGAACCGGTGCAGCCCCGCGCCATGCGTTTTGAGCCACGCCTCGGCGCGATCAGTGTCGGGGAACAGCCGGCGCGTCAGTTTCCAGAACATCGGCGAGTGGTTCATGTGCACGATATGCGAGACCTCGTGCGCCGCGAGATAGTCCAGCACGAAGGGCGGCGCGAAGATCAGCCGCCAGGAGAAGTTGAGCGCGCCCGTCGACGAGCACGAACCCCAGCGGCTCGCCTGATCGCGCAGCACGATGCGGCGCGGCTTGACCTCTAGCAAGGTCGCGTGGCGCGCCACCGCGGCTTCGAGATCCCTGCGCGCCTCGCGACGTAGGAATTCGCTGACGCGACGCGCGACATGCGGCGCCTCGCCGGTGACGCAGATCAGCGGACTGTCGGCGCTAATTTCGACCCACACGACGCCGCGCGCGCCCGGACGGTGTTCGATGCGATGGTCGCGCCCGCGCAGCGGAGTCACGGCGCCATGGACGAAGGCGATCGGTTTTGGCAGCCGGGCGAGGCGAACGCCGATCCAGCCCGCATGCCGCTCGGCGAATTCGCGCGCCGCTTTCAGGGAGCCGCGCGCCGGCATTGTCAGCAGAACGTCGCGCGAGGCCGCGCGCACGCGCAAGGTGAAACGCCGGGAACTAGCCAGACGTTTCAGCGCGACGCGATAGACCGCCCCCTCATGCGCCACTTCGATTTCGGCGATTGGGGGCGTCGGGACACGACGTTCGAGAAGGCGAAGCATATCGAGGCAAGCTAATACGAGCCGCTGCCGAGTCGCCAGCGCAATTCTGGATTTATCGCGGCAAATGGCGACAAAGCGTCAAAGGCGGCGAGGCCCGAGCCTGAGCCGTGGGAGCGGAGCGGGCTTGATCAAGGCCGGCAGGCCGGCAGTGACTAGGACGACTGCATCGCATGCGGCGGCCATCTGCTGATTGGCGCGCCCTTGCCAGTCCCGGAATTCGCGCCCCAGCGGGGTTGCGGGCGCGATCCCCGAGCCAACCTCGTTGGAGACGAACACGACCGGCCCCGCCAATCCAGGCGCAAGCTCGGCAAGCGCTGCGATTTCGCTCGTGAGATCGCGGCCCGCGAATAGGAGGTTGCTGAGCCAAAGCGTGAGGCAATCGACCAGGATCGTGCGGTCGCGCCTCGCCTCCCGCCGCAGCGCGCCGACGAGGTCGAGCGGTTCTTCGTGCGTTGTCCAGCGCGCGTCGCGTTCGGCGCGATGGCGGGCGATGCGGGCGGCCATCTCGTCGTCGCCGGCCTCGGCGGTGGCGAGAAACAGCCGCTCGCCTGCGGTCGTTTCGACCAGATCGAGCGCGTAATGGCTTTTTCCCGAGCGCGCCCCGCCGAGCACGAGGACGCAGCGGCAGTCAAGAGGAGCGTCAGACATATCAGGGGCATCGCAGATTTGCACGGCGCGGGCAAACCGAGCTTTCCCTGAAGCCTCGACCTCCTCTAAGAAGATCAAAACCAGCGCCAAGGGAATCATGTCGCGCAACGGGCTGCGGTTTTTGGGGGCAGGGCTCGCTTTGCTGGCGGCCTGCGTGGTCGCGCACGGCCAAGGCGCCTCGCCGTTTTTGCCGCCGCCCGCCGATGCGCCCCGCATCGTGCGACTGCTCGCTCCGCCGGAATCGGTGGATCGCACCGTGATCGACGCTTACGAGGCGGCGAGCGGCTGGACGATCGCCTACGATTCCTACGCCGATGCGAGCGAATTCGAGCAGAAGTGGAAGGAGGAGCGCTACGACCTCGTCCTGCTTGGCGGCCGCGCGCTGGCGCGTCGAATAGCGGTGGGCGCGTTCGCGCGGCTCGATAAGTCGAAGCTGCGCAATGTCCATTTCGTGCAGCCCGCCGTTACGGCCAAAATGGCGTTCTACGATCCCGGCGCCAGCTATGCGGTCCCGTTCGGCTGGACCGCCTATGGGCTGCTCTACGATCCCGAAAAAGCGCGCCCGCGGCTCGGCGGCGCGCCGGTGAGTTGGGCGCAATGGCTGCTTCCCCGGGAGGCGCGTCGCATGGCCGACTGCGGATTGTTGATCCCCGACGTTCGCGACGAGGCGTTTCTGGCCGCCTGGCGGTTGCTTGGCGTCGACGCCGCACGCGCAAACGCGAACGACGTCAAGAACGCGGGCGCGCTACTCGATCGTATCCGGCCGGTGGCGCTCGCCTTCGCCGCGCCCGACGTGGTCGGCGCGATGGCTCGGGGGACGGCATGTCTGGCGGCGGGAACGCTCGGTGAGGCCGAGGCGGCGAACGCCCGGTCAGACGGCTCGCCGGCCGTTCGCTTCGCCTATCCCCGCGAGGGCGCCCTGCTGCTGCTGGTCGCATTCGCCATCCCGCGCGATGCGGTCAATGCGGACCAGGGCTACGCGTTGCTCGATTTCCTGCTTCGGCCCGACAACGCCACGCGCGACGCAAAGTGCGCGGGTCTGGTCAGCGCGGAGGACAGCGGCCAGACCGATAGTTTAAAACGTCTGAGCCCCGAGCCGGTGCTCGACGACAGGCTCACCGCCGCGATGGAAGCGGAGTGGAAACGACTGCGCGCCGCCAAATAAAGTTGGAAACGACCATGCCGACCCGTCAACCAAACATTCTCATTATCATGGCGGATCAATTGTCGCCCGTCTTTCTGCCCGCCTACGGGCATAAAGTTGTCAAGACGCCGCATATCGACGCGCTGGCGGCGGGAGGCGTGGTGTTTGAGAGCGCCTATTGCGCAAGCCCGTTATGCTCGCCGTCGCGCGCATCGTTCATGGCAGGGCTGCTGCCCTCGCGCACGCGGGTTTACGACAACGCGGCCGAGTTCACCGCCGACGTGCCTACCTATGCGCATCATCTGCGTCGCCTGGGTTACCGCACGGTGCTGTCAGGCAAGATGCACTTTTGCGGGCCGGACCAGATGCACGGCTTCGAGACGCGGCTGACCACCGACATCTATCCCGCCGACTTTGGTTGGACGCCGGATTGGGACCATCCGCAGGCGCGGCCGAGTTGGTATCACAACATGAGCTCGGTCACGCAGGCTGGGCTTTGCGTGCGAACCAACCAACTCGACTTCGACGACGAGGTCACCTTCGCGGCGGAGCGGGCGATCTACGATAAAGCGCGTGGCGTCGATGCGAGGCCGCTGCTGCTGGTGGCGTCGCTGTCCCATCCGCACGACCCTTATGCGATCACGCGCGAGTATTTCGACCTCTATAACGATGAAGACATCGACCTGCCGGAGGCGTCAATCAAGGCCATCGATCCTCATTCGCTGCGGCTGCGACATGTCTGCGCAATGGACGAAGTGACGCTGACGGACGCGCAGATCCGCAAGGCGCGGCGCGCGTATTACGGTGAGATTTCCTATGTCGACCATAATGTCGGGCGGCTCGTTCGCGCGCTCGAGGATTGTGGCCTGCGCGACGACACGATCGTCATTTTGCTGTCCGATCATGGGGAGATGCTCGGCGAGCGCGGGCTCTGGTACAAAATGAGCTTCTTCGAGAATTCCGCCCGCGTGCCGCTGATCGTCAATGCGCCTGGACGTTTTGCGCCGGGCCGCGTCGCCGCCAGCGTATCGCTAGTTGACGTAACGCCGACGCTGATTGATCTCGCCGGCGGCGACGCCGGCGAGCTTGGCGCCAGCGTCGACGGCAGCAGCCTCGCGTCGCATCTGAACGCGACCGGCGGACATGACGAGGCGCTGGGCGAATATCTCGCCGAGGGCGCGATCGCGCCGATCGTGATGATCCGCCGGGGGCGCCACAAGTTCATCCATTCGCCCGCCGATCCGGACCAGCTCTACGACCTCGCGAGCGATCCCGGCGAGCGCGGTAATCTTGCTGCGCTGCCCGAGCAGGCCGGGCGGGTCGAAGATTTCCGGCGCGAAGTCGCGCTGCGCTGGCGGCTTGATGCGCTTGATCTCGACGTGCGAGAGAGCCAGCGCCGGCGGCGATTGGTTGACGATGCGCTGACCAAGGGTGAAACGAAGTCATGGGATTTTCAGCCGCACCGCGACGCTAGCAAGCAATATGTACGCAATACGATTGCATTGGATGAACTGGAAGCGACGGCGCGCTTTCCGCGCGTCGAGCCGTGAGAGTTTAGGCGTCGGAGGGCGAATATGGCTCTGGCTGTTGTAACTCGGCTTCCAGGGCTACGCCGAGCGCGGGCAGGGCGTCTTTCACGGTTCGCCACAGAAACTGTTCATGGACACGCGCGCGCTCACCTTTTGAGTTGACGCACGGGTCGGAATAGCTGACATGTTAGCTTGCTGGGTGGGAACGCGAGAGACTT
>JAYTRP010000358.1:0-4751 GCA_043746145.1 Hyphomicrobiales bacterium
CATCGCTAACCTCCAAATCAGGCAAACCCCAGGATCGTTCATCAAACCGGAAAAGGGAATCCCAAAAATCGATTCAGATCAGCGGGGGAACGCTCTAGCGAAGTGGGAGGCCGTGTCCGGTCAATTCGGGGGCTGGATCAGAACCCATGCATCTGACGCGACGTACAGGATTAAGAACTCACCGTTACCGCCTTGGGATGCGAACCCGCTCTCTGCGGGAGCACAACAATCAGTGCGACGATCGCGGCAAGGAGAATAGCCGAGGCGTAGTAACGATTTAGCGCTAGGCCCCCGTGCGCAAAAGGCTTGTCGAGGAAATCGCCGACGGTTGCGCCGAGTGGGCGCGTCAGGATGAAAGCCGCCCAGAACAGGAAGACGCGCGAGACGGCAGTTCGATAATAGAGGGCGGCAAGTACGGCGAGACCTGCGCCGAACACGAGCGCCCCTCCGCCAAATCCAAGTCCCGTGTCGTCCGCCATCCAGTCGCCAAGCGCGGTCCCCAGCGTCTGTGAAAATGTGATCGTAAGCCAGTAGAAGACTTCGGCCTTTGGCGCCGTAACGGTGTCAACGTTGATTGAGCCAAGCGTGACATACCAGAGCGCTAGCGATCCCGCGACGCAGGCCAGTAGGATCGAGGAGCCTCCCGCGTAGCCAATGCCGAGTGAGCGGTCGAAGAAATCGGCCATAGTCGTGCCGACCATCGTCGAGGCCACGATGGCGATCCAGTAAACCAAGGGACTGAATTTCTTCGACCAGATTTGGACACCAACAGCAGCGACGAATACGAACAGAAAGATTCCAGTTCCAATCAGGTAGCCGCCGTTATGCGCGTCCTTGTCCGCATGCAGCATGCTCATGGTGACGGCATCGCCCCCGGTCTCGCCAAGCGTGGTCGCCAGAATCTTGATGATCCAGAACCCGACTGTGATCGCGGGGACTTTGCTCAAAGCGTGCTTTTGGGTTTCGTTCATGGTCATCTCCCTATGTCATGAGAATGGCCCGCGTCGTACGAGTGCGACGAGGGTCAATGGATTAATCCGGCAACGTCAGTCGGAATTCGCGCCTTCCGCCTTGCCTTCGAGCACGTCGCCCGTGGCGGCGCCGACGCCAACTTCGTGAGAGACCTTGCCGCTTTTTAAATCGAACAAGTAGCGCAGCCGCTTCCGCCCCCCTCGCGCTCCAACTCCTCGTCAGTGATGGTTCCAAGATGCGCCTTGAGAGCGACGGCGTGCGCCTTGTCGATGCTGACTTTCGCCTCGCAAGCGAGTTTCTGGCCAGTATAGGCCAGGGCGGATCCAGTGAGGCTCAGCAGGATTGCCGTGGCGCTGAGGGCATTCAAGCATCTAAAGGGGGTGATCCTCCTTCGTTTCTCCAACTGTCGCATCGTCGCAACGCGGTTGACCGTGCGGCCGACATGGGCAGCTTCGCAAAGGGCTATACGCTGAGAGAATTAGCGGTGAATTAGCTGATCGTCGTCGCGCGATTACGGGGCCGGTATAAAGACGCGCGCTACGACGCCGTGAACGCCGTCTGCGCGGTTTTCGACCGTTAGCTTAAAACCGTGGCGCTCGGCAATTCGAAGGGCGATAGCAAGCCCAAGGCCGGCGCCATCCATCCCGGCAGGCGCGGCGCGAAAAAACCGCTCAAAAATGCGCGCCCCTGCGTGTTCCGGCAACCCTGGGCCGGAATCCAGCACTTCGACGACACACGAGCCTTCATCGGAGAAAAGTGAGACATCGATTGTGCCGCCTTGGGGCGTGTACCGCACCGCGTTGTCGATCAAGCTTCCAAGCAGGGTGCGGATGTCATCGGCCGTCCCGTAAGTCGTCGTGGGCGTGATGAGGTTCACGCCCAGATCGACCCCCTTGCTTCCGGCTGGTAAGACGTGATCGCCGACGCATTCGAGAAGCAACGGCCCGAGGTCGATCGCTTCGCTTGGCATCGCGGCGGGTTCGTCAAGCCTAGCCAATTTCAGAAGCTGCGCGACAAGGGCGCTGGCGCGCTTGACTCCGTTCGCGAGCGCGTCGCGACGTTCGTCGAATGTCGCCGGGCCGCTTGAGGCAAGGGCGTCGACCTGGATTTGCATTGCCGCGAGCGGCGTGCGCAATTCGTGGGCCGCGTCAGCGACGAACCGCTTTTGTGCGGCCAGGGCGACTTGCAGTCGCACGATCAACCCGTTCATGCTCTCGACGAACGGGACGACTTCAGTCGGGACCGCCGCGAGAGGAATAGGGCGCGCCGCCGTAACGCTTTGCTCGCCTAGATCGTCGGCAAGAAGGTTTAATTGTTTTAGGATCAGGTTCATTGCCCATCCGACCACGATCCAGGAAAGCGGAATAACGATGATGATAGGAAGCGCCGCGCCGAGCGCCGTCCCCTGCGCAATTTCCTGGCGCACCCGGTCGCGTTGCGCCACCTGTACGGTCCGGGACGCGCCACCAGTCGTGTAAACGCGCCAGCCTTCGCCGTCGGCGGTCAGATTTGCATAGCCCGGTCGGCTCTGACGGGGAATTTGGATGGCCGGTGAAGACGCATGAACGACGCGTCCTTCCTCGCCCCAGATGGTGATAGCGAATTGATCTTCCGGGTCTTGATCGTCAGCCGCAGGGGCATCGGCGGCCGGGATGCCGGTCCCAGCGTTGAGAGCGATTTGCCGTAGCTGCCCGTCGAGAAAGTCGGCGGCCTCACTGCGCGCGAACCAATACGCGATCACGATCGTTATGACGCCCACAATAGTCAGAAGCCCTGTCATCCAAAGAAGCGCTGTGCCTCGCAGCGACGCTGTCATGACTTCGAGGTCATCCACCCCGCGCCGCGAACATTGAGAATGACGTCCTTGCCGAATTTTCGCCGAATCGAATGAATTAGGACGTCGACCGCGTTGCTTTCGACCTCTTCGCCCCACCCATAAATACGCTCTTCGATTTGCGAACGCGCGAGGATGCGTCCAGGGCGCTCCATCAATGCAAGCATCAGGGCGTATTCTCGCGCCGGCAATACATTCGTTACCCCATCGTAGGACAATTCATGCGTCTCGGTATTGAGTTCGCTTGAAGCCGCGATCAGCAGTGAAGTGGCCCGCCCCGCGCGACGGCGGACCAGCGCCCGCATGCGTGCTTGCAACTCACGCAGCTCGAATGGCTTTACTAGATAATCGTCCGCGCCAAGGTCGAGTCCGCTGACGCGGTCGTCGACCCCGTCGCGCGCGGTGATAATGAGCACGGGTGTTTCAATACCTCGCCTGCGCGTGAGTTTCAGGATCTCAAGCCCATCCGCGCCCGGCAATCCGAGATCGAGCAGGGCGACGGCATAAACGCAGTCGCGCAGCGCAGTTTCCGCCTGCACCCCGTCGCGCACCCAATCAACCGAAATGCCCGCCGCTTTCAGGCCGGAGACAATTCCTTCGGCGATCATCGTATCGTCTTCAACAAGCAAGACCCTCAACGTTGTTCCTCTCAAGCTATTGTCGGAACACGCCCTGTGGCCTGCTGCCGGTTTGATAGACACCGCCCTAAGCTAATCTCGCCTGCTTTTCGAATTCGATGGGGCTAATGTAGCCGATTGTCGAGTGCCTGCAGGGGAATCGGGTGAAGCCATCATGCGGCGATTAGTTTGGTGAGAAAGTCATCGTCCCACGCGGCGGTTTTGAGCGCTAGGCGAACAGAGTCCTTTCCTTTTTTCGGTTGTGCGAGATTGACGGCCATATGCTTGAGGGTGACGACGTTTTCGGGGGCGTGTTGGGTTTGGATGCGACATTGGTCATCGTGGAACGTCATGTCCAGGACCCAATGCAAGCTGTTCTCGATCGCCCAGTGATCGCGTATGACGAGCCCGAGCTTGTCGGCGCGCAGGTTTGACGAGGTTGCGTAAAAGCGCGTTCGCGTTCTGTGTTGGATCCGATCTCGCGTCGGGCCTCGACAATGACGAGGCCTTTCAAGCCGGGCCCTTGATGTCGGTCTTGCGGCCAAGCCACGTCGTGGACGACGGTGACGCGCCGGGTTTTAATGCGGCCGTGATCGCCATCGACGGTTTGATCGACGCTGATCGTGGCGTCGGCGAACTTGTTTGCTTTCTGCTCGGTTGCGAACAGTTCGACGTCGTCTCGCAGCGTGCCCTGATTACCCTTCAAAGCCACGACGGAGTCGGCTTTCTTGTCTAGGATCTTAACCGCGATTTCGCGCTGACAGCCCATGGCGTCGATGGTGACGATCGCCCTTTCAATCGACAACATGTCGAGCGGCGCGGGAATGGCGACGATCTCGTTCGACTTTTCGTTCACCTTGGTCTGCGCCAGCACGAGCCGTTGGCGAACCGCGAAAGCCCTAACCATGTGGATCGTCTCTTTGGCGCCCTTTCGCCCCGAGCGCCGCGAGTCTTGCCATCAATGGCGATCACGTCGAGGGGGGCATTCGTCAGCGCGCCAACCCAGGCCACAAAGCATTCCTGGAAGGCCAACGGGTCGAGCGAGGCGAAGATAGCGCCCAAATGGTCGTGGCTCGGCGTACCGTTGGCGAAGGGCAAAAGCGCTGCAAAAGGGAGAGCTTCTTCTGCCCGAACCGGGCCATGTCGGTAAAACCCTCGGCTCCCGCCAGGATAGACAGCAGCGCCAGCAACAGAATCTCATCGAGCCTATACGCCACGTCGCCCGATTGCCGGTGGTCCGGCATGTCCTTGACATGATAGAGAAACACGGTTGTTTCGAAAACCGACGTCGTAACAGCCGTTAAACAGTTCATCGTCCCGCTCCGCTA
>JAYTRP010000359.1:0-14171 GCA_043746145.1 Hyphomicrobiales bacterium
TCGTCGCCCGTCGCACTGTCGCCAAGTACAGAGACAATCTGAAAATCCCATCCTCCGTCGATCGCCGCAGGCAAAAGATGGCTGTCCGGGGTGGGCTAAGCAGCGCGGCGATGGACCCGGGTGAGCGCGTGAAAAGACCGCTGCTGGCCGCTTCGCGAGAGGGATAAACACGACCGATTGGGGTGATGCCGAGCGATTTGACATCGGGCTGCCTCGCTTCTAACGCTACCTCTCGAGTGCGGGTTGCTTCCAGCATCCCGTAGTTTATGACGCGTCGTGGGCGGCCTCGGGGCGGAGCTGAAAAGCAGCGTATCAGGAAGGGCCGGCGAAAATGCCACTGAGAGTTTCGGGCAAGAACCTGGACATCGGCGAATCTTTGCGGGCTCATGTGCTCGAAAAGACCGGAACGGTTATTTCGCGCTATTTCGACGGCAAGGTGAGCGGCCACGTCGTGATAACGCCAGAGGGATCCTCTTTCAAAACCGACTGCTCACTGCATCTCAGCTCCGGTATGAACCTCCAGTCAGAGGGTAGGGCGCACGAGCCTTATGCGAGTTTCGAGCAGGCGGTCGACAAGATCGAACGGCGGCTTCGTCGCTACAATAAGCGCCTGAAGGAACATCAGAGTGGGCATGCGAGTCCTGAGGTGAACCGGGTTGGTTTGGAAGTTGCCAATTTTGTCATTGAGTCACCCGAGGATCTGGACGAGGCGCCTGCCGATTACAGTCCGGTCGTCGTCGCCGAGGGTGTGCACTCGCTGAAGAACATGTCTGTCGCTTCCGCTGTCGCCGAACTCGATCTGACCGGCGCGCCTGTCGTTGTTTTCCAGCATGCCGCGAGCGACCGCGTGAATATCGTTTATAGACGTCGCGACGGCGCTATTGGTTGGCTGGATCCGCGCTGAAGCTCGGCATGGATTTCGCAATAGGGACGCGGGTCGCAAGAGCGGCCGGCGAGGCGAGTAGAGCTTTGAATTCTCGAATGTCTCTTTCCGAACTTCTGACACCGGACGCGGTGATCGCGGCGCTACGCGTCAACGGCAAGAAGCAGGCGCTGCAGGAACTCAGCGAGCGGGCCGGGCGCGTCTCGAGTTTGCCAGCGCGGGAGATTTTCGACGCGATCCTGCAACGCGAGCGGCTTGGTCCGACGGGCGTTGGCGACGGCATCGCTATTCCGCACGGCAAGCTGCCAAAATGCGAGCGCATTTTCGGCGTGTTCGCACGCCTTGAGCGGCCGATCGATTTTGAGGCGCTGGACGGGCTGCCGGTTGATCTTATTTTTCTCTTGATTGCGCCAGAATCCGCTGGCGCCGACCATTTGAAAGCGCTTGCCGTCATCGCGCGCGTCCTGCGCAATCCGGCGCTCGCCGCTCAGCTTCGCGCCACCCGCGACTCTTCGGCGATCTACTCGGTGCTCACGATGTCGCCGACCTCTCACGCAGCCTGATCCGGGAATTTCCTTAAATGAAAGCGCGCGTCGTCGTCACCCTGAAGCCCAGCGTTCTCGATCCCCAGGGCAAGGCGATCGAGGGGGCGCTGCGCGGACTTGGCATCGATGGGGTGACAAGCGTGCGACAGGGCAAGGTGTTCGATATAGAGGTCGCAACGGCGGATCCTGAGGAGGCCAATCGCAAGCTCGCGGAAGCCTGCGAGAAGCTGCTGGCCAACATGATCGTCGAGAACTACGCCATTTCGCATGACTAAGCCGCTCAGCGCCGCCGTAATCGTTTTTCCCGGCTCGAATCGTGAAGGGGACGTTGCGCGAGCTTTGGCGCAAGCCGGAGCGAATGTCGCGTATGTCTGGCACGACGCGCGGGCGTTGCCCGAGAACACGGACCTTGTGGTTCTGCCGGGCGGCTTTTCCTACGGGGATTATCTGCGTTGCGGCGCAATCGCAGCGCGCGCGCATGTCATGGACGCGGTGCGTGCCCATGCCGAGCGCGGCGGGCTAGTATTGGGCATCTGCAACGGATTCCAGATCCTTTGTGAAGCCGGGATGTTGCCTGGTGTTTTGATGCGCAATTCAGGGCGGCGCTTCATTTGCAGAATGCAGGGTCTCAAGGTTGAGACTAATGCGACGCGATTTACTCGCGGCTATCGCAAGGGGCAGGTCGTTAAGTTTGCGATAGCGCATGGCGAGGGCAATTACATGGCCGAGTCGGGCGTGATCGATGAACTCGAGCGAGGCGGGCGGATCGCATTTCGCTATTGCGATGAAGCAGGCGGCCTTGGCGGCGCAGGCGATCCGAACGGGTCGATCAATTCTATTGCAGGCGTCTATAGTTCAGGCTTCAATGTGCTTGGGTTGATGCCGCATCCCGAAAATTTGATTGATCCGCTTGTTGGCGGAATTGACGGCCGTACTTTGTTTGCTGGGCTCGCAGCCTGATATGACGTTTAAATGAACTTTGATGCTCCGATTTTCCAGCGTATAGCGATTATTGACTTACAGACACGCCGCAGGAACATCCATTACGAATGGCCGATTCGCTGGAACGACTTTACGCTGCTGTACTAGCCGCGCGCGACAGAGATCCTTCATTATCTCGCACGTCGAAACTATTTCGCGACGGCGTACAGAAGATGGCCAAGAAACTTGTCGAGGAATCGATCGAAGTTGGTCTCGACGCTGTGCAGATGAATCGCGAAGCCGTCATCAGGGAAAGTGCCGATTTACTGTACCACCTTACCGTGATTTGGGCGGAATGCGGGATTTCGCCGCAAGATGCGTTTCGTGAAATAGAACGTCGCGAGAAGCTTTACGGGATCGCCGAGAAGCTGCCAAAAGCGGCAAGCCATCCGCGGCGGCTCTCGTCGGTGGCTTCGCGTCGCAAGGTGTCTTGAGTTCGCACGCAAGGTGTCTTGAGTTCGCACGCAAGGTCTCATGAGTCCGAGCGCAAGTCTCTTGAGTTCGTACACTTGTGGCCGTATTGCCGCCACGTTGCGCCTTATGTTGCCCACCATGCAGCATCGCTTCAAACTGTCACAATTTATCTCGCTCGCGATTGGCGCCGTGGTCTTAGTCGGGGCTGGCGCCGCCAGGGGCAATGAGACCCTCCAGACTAATTTTTCCCAACCTAAATTTTCCCAACCCGAAATTTCCGACCGTGCGTCGTGTCGTGCGTTGCGTGGAGGGTTTCAGCCGATGCCGGGCGGCTGCGTGCGGATAAAGGGTTACATCGCGGTCGGCGCGCAGCCTAGCTTCGTCGGCGCTCCGGCCGGCGGCGTCTTTGCAGCCCGACCAGTCAATTCGCCGCCAGCGGCCGAAAACGGCGGTCTGGACGGGCTCCGTTCCGAATCATTGGGCGGCGCCCGGCTTTACGTGCAGGATGGTTTGGTTGCGCAGCACGATTGAGGCGCGCTAGGGCCACATCGGCTCTGGCTCAACACGCGCCGTAGTCACCTCAGCGATAGAAGAATTTCGGCGAGCGAATCAGGTTCTCGACTCCCTCTTTGCTCGGCATGGTCCAGTTCGACATGACCGACTCCAGCGGCGGCTTGACGATCGTTTGCATCGCTTCAACACCCGATTCGAGGCCGTAATGCCGGCGCATCAGGATCGCCCGGGCCATTGCGAGCAGATAGGCTTGGTCCGCATCGAGCCGTTCGGGCAGTCCCGCATCGAATGTGGCGAGCGAGGCTTCGGCGTCAAGTCCCGACCAGGGGTCGAACGCGGCTTCCGTTTCGGAGATGGCGCGCTCGCAAAGAAAAAAAGCCGATCCTCCGGCCGCGCCGAGATAAGCGAATCGGTCTGCGAAATGGCCCATCGTGATCGGTAGCCACGGCAACCATTCATGCATGTAGTCCTGCTGCACGACAATCGACCGCCCGGGCAGCAGACGCGGGAACGTTGCACGAGTGACGGTCGCGTTTATCGGCGCGGATTTACAAACGTCGATGAACAGGATTTCGATTGGGTCGGGTTCGGCGATGTGCGCGACAATGTCGCCGATGCGCAAGTCGACATGAGCCTGGTAAGGCGCGACCTGCGCTTCGATGAGGGATGCGAAAGAATCGCCCTTTTTGAAGTCCTCGCGTCCCGAGGCTTGGTTGGCGAGGCGCACCATTTGCGGGCTGCCGATCACGCCCATATCATAGGAATGCACCGCCTTGCGCGGTGTCGCCCCTCGAGCGTTCAAGGCGGCGGCGAAACAGGCGGTCGAGGCGCCGAGGAAACACCCCGCGTCGACGATCACGCCGTCGCCGCGATAATGGTTGAGCGTCGTGTAGTAGAGCGCCGCGCGCTCCTCCGGCGAGATCATGCCGGGATGTCGGCGAACCGTCAGCGGCAATCGACTGCCTTCCAGCACGTGATGCAGCGCTTCGGGCCTGTGAACCCAGGGAATAGTCTTCATCAGAAAAGACGCTTTCAGCGCGGAAAACGAGAGCTGGGGCGCGCAACGACTACAGGCCCACGATTAACATTGGCTCTTGGTCGGCGCCAGCGGCCGAACTCAGAACCGCGCGTCGGTGAACGCCGGCTCGATCGAGCCGCCCCATGCACCTTCAAACTGCGTCAACCACGCCCGCGCCGGTTCAATGCCTTCCTCGACGATGCTTTCCAGCGGCTGAAGAAATCCGGTTTCGTCGTCGCCGGCAGTGTTTCGTCGATCACGATTGGCGAGCCCGATTCGCGCGAGCGCCAGCATGTCGCGTGCAACGTCGCGGGCGGAGCGGCCGCCGATTTCAGCGTTAAGCCCGACCCGGGGCGCCGTATCGCGGAATGCCTGCCGCTCCACAGCGGTCCAGCCCGCGATCAGGTCGCTCGCTCCGGACAGCGCTTGCGAATCGTAATAAATACCGACCATGAGCGCGGATTGTGCGACGATCCGTTCAGGCGGCCCGACGTCGGCGCCGCGCATCTCGAGATAGCGCTTCAGGCGAACCTCGGGAAAGATCGTCGAGAGATGGTTGGCCCAGTCGGAAATCGTCGCCCGCTCGCCGGGAAGAGAAGCAAGACGACCATCCAGCAGATCGCGAAAACTCTGCCCGGCGACGTCATGATAAACCGACCCGCGCTTGACGAAGTAAAGCGGCACGTCCAACGCGTAATCGACATAGCGCTCGAAGCCCATGCCGGGCTCGAAGGCGAACGGCAGCATGCCGGTTCGGGCATTGTCGGTGTCGCGCCAGATTTCAGAGCGAGCCGATAGCAGGCCGTTCGGCTTGCCATCGGTAAACGGGGAGTTTGCGAACATCGCCGTCATCACGGGCTGCAGCGCCAGGCCAACCCGCAGCTTGGTGACCATGTCGGCCTCGCTGGAATAATCGAGGTTGGTCTGCACAGTCGCCGTGCGTAGCATCATGTCCAGGCCGCGCGAGCCCACCTTGGGCATATAGTCCGCCATGATCCGATAGCGACTTTTGGGCATCACAGGCGTCTCGGCGCGTGTCCATTTCGGACTCATGCCGAGGGTTAGGAAGCCAATTCCGAGCGGCTCCGCTGCAGCATGCGCAGCCTGGAGATGAGCGGCCAACTCGCTCGCGACGCCGTGAACGTCGCTTTGAGGCGCGCCCGATAATTCGAATTGTCCGCCGGGCTCGAGCGAAATCGCCCCGCCGCTTTGTGAATCAAACAGGCCAATCAGGGCGCCTGCGTCCTCGATCGCCTCCCAGCCGAGTCGCTGCCGCATCGCCTCGAGCAGGGCGTTGATGCCGCGCACCCCAGCGTAAGGGACCGGCGAATGGTCTGCGAGATAGAAAGGGATCTTCTCATGCTCAGCGCCGACGCGGAATTGCGCTGTCGCCTTGCAGCCAGCTTCAAACCACGCCACCAAATCCTGGCGCGAGTTTACAAGCTCGGCATCCACCACGTCGCGCGCCATGCGTATGTCCGTACTATCGCGCCGCGGAAGGCGGGGCGCGAGTTAGATAGTTGCGCACGCCCGACAACGCAATGAACGCGTGACCCGCGTGAACCGAGCCTGACAATTATCTCGGCAGGATGTCGTTCAGCGCTTGCTGATGGCCAGCGGGGGCCGAGACGCCGGATTCGAACATGTTGATCAGCGTGGAGAGGCCGCTTTGCATTCCGGCGGACTGACCGCCGCCGCTGCCGCCAAACAGGCCACCGAGCACAGAGCCGATCATGCCGCCAATCCCGCCGCCGCTCGCCGCAGACGCATCGGAGCCGTTGGGCATCTCCTGATTCAGGCCTCCAGGCGAGTTGGCTGCGTTGGCGAGTTGGCCCATGACTCCGCCGTGCCCGCTCGCATTCATGTAATGGGAAAGGCCGCCCATCACCATCGAAGCGACCGCTGGCATCATCGAGGCGATGATCTGCGGATCGATCCCCGATGCGCGCGAGACCTGCTGGCCAATCTGGTTGGTCATCTGCGACGATCCGAAAATCTGGCCAAGCGCTCCCCCGCTGGCGTTCACAGCGGCGCCTGTTTGCGTCGGGTCCGAGTAGGACGAGTTATGCGCCCCGTTGGCGATCTCCGAGACGATGCCGCCGAGCTGACCGGGATTGTCGGCGCTGCGTTGCAATCCGTGCGAAAGCGCAGGGATGATCGCCTGAATCGCGGCCTGCGTCTGCGCGGGCGAAAGTCCGAACTGGGTGGCCAGATTTTGCAACCCCTGGCCGCCTTGCGCGCTCTGAAGGATGTCGTTGAGTGTCATGGCCGCCTCCCGGCCGGGCGCTGATCGACCCCGGCCTGCTTCTGTTACTGCTTTTCCACCGATCTGGCGAGACGGTTGACCAGGACATACGCGGCGGCGACCCCGCCAAGGCCGAAAATCGCCGCGCCGAGCGTGAGCCCGACCACGCCCCCTATCACACCGCCCCAATGCGCCCCGATCGTCACAAACGGGATCGTGCCCAGGGTTGCGCGGCCCCAGTTGAACAACATCGCCATCAGCGCGAAGCCGAGGTTGTTGAACGCCGTATTGGCGACGAACAGGCAGGTGACGAAAACCCAGGCGAACGCGCCGAATCGGCAGAACAATAATACGAAATCCGCGCTTGCGCCGTGCGCGTCGAATAAAGCGGCGACGAACGGCGCCGCGGCCGCGAGCACGCCCCAGGCGATCAGCGCATAGCCAACGGCCAGGATGAAGGAGTCTGTAATCGCGCGCTGAACGCGTAGCATCAATCTGGCGCCGTAGTTCTGGCCGATGATCGGGCCGATCGAGCCCGTCAGCGCGAAGATCACGCCAAAGGCGAGCGGGATCACCCGGTCGACGATCGCGCCGCCCGCCACGGCGGCTTCGCCGAAATCGGACCATACGCGCGTGACATAGACGGCGGACACGGGGGTGGCGAGGTTGGCCATGATCGAGGGCAGGCCGATCGCCATCAGGGGCCGAATGTCGCGTCGTGCGGCGCGCAGGTTCGGGCGGGCGACGAGGTCATGTACGCCCACCGCGCCGTAGAGCCCAACGCCCAGGAACACCAGTCGCGAAATCAGCGTGGCCCAACCCGCGCCATAGACGCCGAGCCCGACGCCGAAGATCAGCAGCGGATCGACGAACGCGGTCACGATTCCACCCGCCAGCGTCACATACATCGCGCGCCGCGCATCGCCGCAGGCTCGCAGGACGCCCGACAGCGCCATGCCGATCGACATCGGGATATTGGCGGGGATTATGATCGCGAGCAGCCCGCTAGCCACGGTCGCCGCTTCGCCATGCGCGTGCATCAGCTTTTCCAACGCTGCATCGCGGTAGAACCAGAGAATCGTCGAGAGCACGCAAGCTGACAATGTCGACATCACCAGCCCCGAGGCCGCGAGCCGGCGCGCCCGCGCCCGATCGCCGGCGCCGAGCGCGCGTGATACGGTCGCCGATATGGCGATTGTGAAGCCGATATTGATCGACATCAACAAGAACGAAATCTGGCTCGCGTAACCGATTGCCGCCTTGTAGCTGTCGACGCCGAGGCGCGAGACCCAGAATAGCGACAAAACGTCGACCGCGAAGATCGCGACCAGCCCGATCGAGCCTGTCGCGGTCATCACCGCGACATGGCGCATCAGCGAGCCCTGGGTGAAAACAGGCGCGTGATGGCGAATGGCGGAAGCGGCGGTCATGATCGATGATCATCCTTTAGGCGCCGGCGCCTTCTAAAGCGAACGGTGAGGGGGCGCCAGAAAATAAGGGCGCGGACGCCTGCTGCAACCCTGTCCGCTCTGGAAACGTTGGAAAAAGTCGCTAACTAGTTTTCTCCGCCGCCTTACTTCAGATGCGAGCCGCCGGGTCCGCGCTTAACTCCGCCATCAGTCTTAACTAACCCCTCCCTTGACTTGGACACGCCCCTCTTCGATGACGTGGCGCTACAGAAGGGCCGCCGCATGACTGACAAGCCTCTCCTCCGCGTCGTCTTATGTTCGCCACGTGGTTTCTGCGCCGGGGTGACCCGCGCGATCGACATCGTCGAAACCGCGCTCAAGCTGCACGGGGCGCCCGTCTATGTCCGACATGAGATCGTCCATAATAAATATGTGGTCGACTCGCTGAAAGCCAAAGGCGCTGTTTTCATCAAGGAACTGAGCGAAGCGCCGGGCGGTACTGCGCCGGTGATCTTCTCCGCGCACGGGGTCGCCAAATCGGTGCCGGAGGAGGCGGAACGGCGACGTCTGGTGACGATTGACGCGACTTGCCCGCTGGTCACCAAAGTGCATCGCGAAGCGCAGGCGCATTTCAAGCGGGGACGCCATGTCGTCCTGGTCGGCCACGCCGGTCATCCCGAAGTGGTCGGCACGATCGGTCAGTTGCCAACCGGGGCGGTAACGCTGGTCGGCACCGTCGAGGACGTTGCGACGCTGGACTTTTCCGATAGCCGACCGCTTGCCTTTGTCACGCAGACCACGCTTTCGGTCGACGATACACGCGAGGTGATCGAGGCCCTGCAACGGCGTTTTCCCCAAATTCAGCAGCCGCCGCTCGAGGACATCTGTTACGCCACCACCAATCGTCAGGAGGCGGTGAAGGCGGCGGCTCGCGATGTCGACGCGGTGATCGTCGTCGGCGCGTTCAATTCGTCCAATTCGCAACGTCTGCGTGAAGTCGCCGAGCGCGAGGGTTGCGCAAATTCCGTGCTGGTTCCCAGCGTCGAGGCGATCGATTGGTCGCGGCTCGAAGGTGTGCGATCGGTCGCGGTGACCGCCGGCGCCTCCGCGCCCGAGATCCTGGTCGAGCAGATCCTCGACGGTCTCGCCGAGCGCTTTCAGATCACGGTCGAAACGCTGACGACCCGCGAGGAGTCAATGTTCTTCCCGCTGCCGCGCTCGCTGCGGGATCTCGCGCCGCCGACGGCAGCCGAAGTAAGCTAACAGCTCTCAAGGGCGGGCGCGGGGGGGCTTATGGCGGTCTATACGGAAGTCGGCGACCAGGCGCTCGCCGAATTTCTCAAAGGTTACGACCTCGGCCGTCCGATGTCCCTCAAGGGCATCGCTGAAGGCGTCGAGAACTCGAACTTTCTGTTGCACACCGAAGCGGGCCCGTTCCTGCTCACCCTTTACGAGAAGCGTGTGGAGGAGGGGGACTTGCCTTTCTTCCTTGGCCTGATGGAGCATCTGGCCAGCAGGGGCGTAACCTGTCCGCAACCGGTGCACGCGCGAGATGGCCGCGCCATCGGCAGGCTCGCTGGCCGCGCGGCCGCGATCGTCACGTTTCTCGAGGGGCTTTCGGTTCGTCGGCCGCTCGCCGCCCATTGTCGCGAGGTCGGCGCGGCGCTCGCCCGAATGCATGCGGAGGGCGCGGATTTCGCGCTCGTACGACCTAACGCGCTGTCGCTTGCTGGCTGGCCCCCTCTATTCGAGGCGGCGCGAGCCCGCGCGCACGAGGTGGCGCCGGGGTTGGCTGAAGAGATGGCGGCCGAACTCGAGGCGCTGCAAAGGCTGTGGCCAAAGCAATTGCCGTCAGGAATTATTCACGCCGACTTGTTTCCCGACAACGTGTTTTTTCTCGACGACAAGCTTTCCGGCTTGATCGACTTTTATTTCGCCTGCAACGATTTCCTCGCCTATGACCTCGCGGTCTGCCTGAATTCCTGGGCTTTCGATTCCGACGGCGCGTTCAATCGCGACTACGGCGAGGCGTTGATCGCGGGGTATCGGCGGGAGCGCGAGCTGACGCTGGAGGAGGTTGAGGCGCTGCCTGTGCTGGCGCGCGGGGCGGCGCTACGCTTCATGCTGACCCGACTAGTCGACTGGCTCAACGTGCCGCCGGGTGCGCTTGTGGCGCCGAAAAACCCGTTGGAATATCTGACCAAGTTGCGATTTCACCAAGGTGTGGCCAGCGCCCGCGAATATGGATATAGGCCTTGAGCGCAGTTTCAAGTTGGGGCTATCGGCCTTGAGCGCGGTCGCGATCTGGACCGACGGCGCCTGCTCGGGCAACCCGGGCCCTGGCGGTTGGGGCGTCATACTGCGCTACGACGACAAGGTGAAAGAGCTTTCAGGCGGCGAGCCGCTCACCACCAATAATCGGATGGAGTTGATGGCCGCGATCTCGGCGCTCGAAGCGCTTAGCCGTCCCTGCGCGGTCGACCTGCATACGGATTCGCAATACGTGCGCAACGGCATATTGACCTGGCTCGCCAACTGGAAGCGCAACGGCTGGCGCACTTCCGACAAAAAGCCGGTAAAGAACGACGATCTCTGGCGCCGTCTCGACGCTGCGCGCGAGCGTCACGAGATTGCATGGCGCTGGGTGCGCGGCCATGCGGGCGACGTGCTGAATGAACGCGCCGACGAACTGGCTCGCGCGGGAATGGCGCCGTTTTTAAAACGTGCGGCGAGTTGAGCGGCCAGCGCAAGCTTGAGGCGGGCGCCCCGCTCGTGCGATGGAACGCGCAACAACCTTGTGAGAAATTCCCGCGATGCCGGCTGACGCGAACGCCTCGGATAATTTCCGCGCCGCGCTGAACTCGACGATACGGGCCGCCGCGGACTGGCTCGTATCGACGCAAAAGCCAGACGGCCATTGGGTTGGGCGCGCGGAAAGCAACGCCTGCATGGAGGCGCAATGGTGCCTCGCGCTGTGGTTCCTGGGCCTCGAGTCGCACCCCTTGCGCGCTCGCCTGGGCGCCGCACTGCTGCGCACGCAACGGCCCGACGGCGCTTGGCAGATTTATTATGACGCCCCGAATGGCGACATCAACACCACGGTCGAGGCCTATGCGGCGCTACGCTCGCTGGGCTTTCGCGACGACGAACCGGCGCTTGTCCGCGCGCTCGCCTGGATCGAGGCGAAGGGGGGCTTGCGCAACATCAGGGTGTTCACCCGCTACTGGTTGGCGCTGATTGGCGAATGGCCATGGCGGCAGACGCCGAACCTGCCCCCTGAAGTGATCTGGTTTCCACTCTGGTTTCCGTTTTCGATCTACAATTTCGCACAATGGGCGCGGGCGACTTTGGTGCCGATCGCGTTGCTCGCCGCGCGCCGTCCGAGCCGACCGCTGCCGCGCGAAAATCGCCTCGACGCGCTGTTTCCCGGCGGCCGCGATAATTTCGATTATGCATTGCCCAAGCGGGCGGATGCGGGCGGTTGGGACGTATTCTTTCGCGGCGCGGACAAGGCGCTGCATGCG
Organism: Hyphomicrobiales bacterium; assembly: GCA_043746145.1. Classification (GTDB taxonomy): domain Bacteria; phylum Pseudomonadota; class Alphaproteobacteria; order Rhizobiales; family Beijerinckiaceae; genus Roseiarcus. Next base: position 11,533 of record JAYTRP010000359.1, read on the forward strand.
TTGCAGAATTTAGGGGGCAAGCTCGGCCTGAGCCTGTGGCGTTCCGCGGCCGTCCGGCATGTCCTCGAGTGGATCGTCAGGCATCAGGACAGCGATGGCGCCTGGGGCGGCATTCAGCCGCCCTGGATCTACAGCTTGATGGCGCTGCGCAGCGAAGGTTACGCGCTCGATCATCCCGTGCTGGCCAAAAGCCTCGCCGCGCTGAACGATCCGAACTGGCGTTTCGACGTGGAGGACGCAAGTTTTATCGGGGCCACCACCAGCCCGGTTTGGGACACGATGCTTGTTCTGCTTGCGTTCGAGGACGCCGAACTCGCGGAAGATTATCCCGCCGAGGTCGAGCAGGCGGCGCTTTGGTTGCTCGAACGTCAGGTAAAGGTCGCCGGGGATTGGTCAGTAAAATTGCCGAACGTGAAGCCCGGCGGATGGGCGTTCGAATACGCCAACAATTTTTATCCCGACATCGACGACACCGCGGTGGCGCTGATTGCGCTCGCTCCGTTCCGCAATAATCCCAAATGGCGGGCAAGGGGGCTCGACGAGGCGATCCGGCTGGGCGTCGACTGGTTGATCGCGATGCAGAGCCGAGGCGGCGGTTGGGGCGCCTTCGACAAGGACAACGACAAGAAGATCCTCACCAAGATCCCGTTCTGCGACTTCGGCGAGGCGCTCGATCCCCCCTCGGTCGACGTGACCGCGCATGTAGTCGAGGCGTTCGCCAAGCTCGGGCTTTCGCGCGAGCACTCCGCGATGGTTCGCGCCCTGGATTATCTCAAGCGCGAGCAGGAGGCTGACGGCCCTTGGTTTGGTCGTTGGGGCGTCAATTACGTCTACGGGACAGCGGCCGCGCTGCCCGCGTTGGCGGCGATCGGCGAGGACATGCAGGCGCCCTATGTCGCACGCGCCTGCGATTGGCTGTGCTCGCGCCAATTACCCAATGGCGGCTGGGGCGAAAGCTGCGCTTCCTACATGGACGCCTCCGCCGCGGGGCGCGGCACGGCCACTGCCTCGCAAACCGCCTGGGCGCTGATGGGTCTGCTCGCCGCCGACCGCCCCGAAGATCAGGACGCGATCGAGCGCGGCTGCCTGTTCCTGATCGAGCGACAGGCGCAGGGAACGTGGTCCGAAGCGCATTACACCGGCACGGGTTTTCCCGGCTATGGCGTCGGACAGACAATCAAGCTGAACGATCCGCTATTGTCGAAACGCCTGATGCAGGGGCCGGAACTCTCCCGCGCCTTCATGCTGCGGTACGATATGTACCGGCACTACTTCCCGATGATGGCGCTTGGCCGCGCCGCGCAGCGACAGGCGCCAGAGCGCGAATCCAAGGCATTTGCGCGTGCCACGCAGCGTGATCCCGAAAGGTCGCGTGACGGGCGAGACATGGTTGAGGCGCGTAACTTGTAAGGCGACGTGAAGGACAGATGGAAAACGATCAGGCAAAGGCAAACGTCGAGCAGACGTTTGGACAGCTTCAACTCGAGCTTGACGAAGAACTTGCAAAGCGTAATTTGAAGTCGCTGCCTGATAAAGCTGAAGTGGACGTCGAGCGCTCGCCGAGCGTCGACGCACCGGAGGTTTAGCAAGCGCGCCGCACACGAGCGTGCCTTCCCGGGACGACGGACTAGGCGGCGATTGACGCTGACTTTTCGCCTGCGCTCAGGCATAGTTGCTCAAACGGCACGGGCCTGCTGAAGTAAAAGCCCTGAGCGCGATGGCAACCGGCGGCGACGACCAACGCTAACTGGGTCTCGGTTTCAATGCCCTCGGCGACTACGGTGGCTCCGAGCAGACGCGCGATCGAAGCAATCAACGCCACGACCGAACGCGTGCGCGGGTTGTCCTCCATTTGCGCAACGAAAGCGCGGTCGATCTTAATCTCGTCCATCATAATGTTCTGCAAATAGCTCAACGACGAATAGCCGGAGCCAAAGTCGTCGAGTGAAATTCGGACGCCAAGTTCGCGGATCGACGCCAGAATGGCCCGGCTCTGCTCGAAGTTCTCGATCAGCGCGGATTCTGTAACCTCGAGCGTCAACCGGCTAGGCGCGAGACCGGACTCCACCAGCGCGGCGGCGACGAGGCCGACGACGTCGCCGCGACCAAATTGCGCTGGCGACAGGTTGACGCTGATCCCCACCGACGCTGGCAGGTCTTTCGCCTTCCCGCAGGCTTCACGCAGCACGAACGCGCCGATCTCGTGAATGAGGCCGTTCTGCTCGGCGAGTCTGATGAATTGCTCGGGGGGGACCATGCCGCGTTCGGGATGGCGCCAGCGCACTAGCGCCTCGACCTGACATAGTTTGTGGGTCCTGGCGTCGACGATCTGCTGGAAGTGAGTTTCAAACTGGCGATGCGCTAGCGCCTCGGCGAGTTCGCCTTTGAGTTGCCGTTCCGCTCTGATTTCGCGCTCAAGGCTCGGCTCGAAATAGTTGATGCGGTCGCGTCCGCCCGCCTTGGCGGCGTAAAGGGCGAGATCGGCGTTCTTCAGCAGAGTTTCGACGTCGGCCCCGTCGCGGGGAGCGCGCGCGACGCCGATGCTGGGGCGAACATACAGCACGAAGCCCTGGATTTCATGGGGTCGGCGCATGTTCTCGAGGATCGAGTATGGCAGGTCTGGCGTGTCGGCTGCGTCG
>JAYTRP010000360.1:0-4732 GCA_043746145.1 Hyphomicrobiales bacterium
TGCTTCGGCGACATCGGCACGCACGCCTACAACCTCGCCGATTTCATTGTCGGCGTCGAAGTCGCGGAATTGGCGGCGGAACTGACATCGTTTGGCAAGGGAAGGCTGCTCGACGACAACGTCCAGATGATGCTGCGTTACGCCAATGGCGCGCGCGGCTCGCTTTGGGCGAGCCAAGTCGCGCCAGGTAACGAGAATGGCCTGCGCATTCGGGTTTACGGAACGAAAGCCGGCCTGAGCTGGACGCAGGCAAATCCCAACGAGATGTTTTTCTCCCCGCTCGGCGAGTCAACCCGCATCATCACCCGCGGCGGCCCCGAATCCGGCGAAGCGGCAGCGCGGATGACCCGCATTCCCGCGGGCCATCCCGAGGGCTACCTCGAAGGATTCGCCAACGTTTACAGCGAAGTTGCGCTCGCCATCAAGGCCGCGCGGAACGGAGCGCCGCTCCCGAAGGAGTTGCATTTCCCAACGATCGAAGACGGCGTCAAAGGCATCGCGTTCGTTGAGGCGGCGGTGCGGTCGTCGCGCGAGAATGGAAGCTGGGTCAAGCTTTAGCGAACAAGGCGAAGCAGAGCCGCGGATGCTTCGGTCAAGATCGCCGCGCGTCTTCGCAAAGCGAAGACAGCGATTCGACTAGCCGCTAGTTGTAAGTGCCATACACCACCACCGGCTCTTTACCGGTTTTTGCGGGCTTGCCATTTAGATAGATAATTCGCGGACCGGGGTTACGGATAGGCGCGACCGACGAGATCGGCGCGACGTTTACGGGAACCGGAACGGGGACGAAGTAAGGCTCAGGTTGCGGCTGGACGTTGTCGATCGGCGCGTTTGCGTAAAAGCCCGGCTCGATCCACGATGCGCCGACGAACTGCCCGCGAAAGCCATTGTCGTGGAAGCCGTGGTCGTGGAAGCCGTGGTCGTGGAAGTTATGGTCGTGGAAGCTATGGTCGTGGAAGCCCGAGCCGCCGTGATGTCCCTCGCCATATCCGAGTCCGGCCATGTTCCTCTCACGCGCACCGTGCGGCGAGGCAAAGCCGACGCGAGGACCTGCTGCAGCGGGAGCGCTGGCGACGAGGGCGGCGACGATGAGCGAGGCCAACGCTTTCATTGCGTTCTCCTAAATGTTGTGAGGCGGCCTCCTCGCTATCATGGTTAGCGAAACGTTAATGCGAAAGAAAGTCCGGTCTTTGAAGATGGTTAACCCGAGCATTGCTCAAACTTAACCCCAAGACCCAGTCATAGTCGACTGCGACGACCGCTCGATTGAGCCGAAATCGCGCGTTGGACGGGCCGCGCGAGTTGCGCTAACACCTCGGCTTTGCTGGGCACGAGTGTTTCCGAGAGGCCGTTGGAATGTTATGGTTGGCCTTGGCTGTGATGACCGGTTTGGCGGTTCTCATCGCGCTGTGGCCGCTCGCCTTTCGTCGCGGTTCCCTCGCGAGCGACGCTCGCGAGACCTCATTCTACCGCGCCCAACTCGACGAAATCACTCGCGACGTCGATCGTGGCCTCCTGCTTGCGTCTGAGGCTGCGTCCGCCCGAGCGGAAGCGGGACGCCGGCTGATCGCCGCGAGCGACGAAGCCAGCACCGCGCCGCCTCGCGGCGGCACTTTCCGACGCCGCGTCGCCGCGCTCGCCATTCTATTTCTTACCCCGTTGATTTCCCTTGGCGTTTACGGCCTGATTGGACGACCCCGCCTGCCCGACGAGCCGCTTGCCGAGCGTCAGGCGGCGCCGAATGCGCGCGGAACGATCGAGGCCGCGATCGCTAAACTTGAGGCGCATCTGATCGCATCGCCTGACGATAAGCGCGTCTGGGAGGCGATCGCCCCGATCTATATGCGACTTGGACGTTTCGCTGACGCGGCTGGCGCTTATCGCCGCCTGCTAGCGCTCGACGGCGAGAAACCCGAGTTGCGCGCCGGCTATGGCGAGGCGCTGGTCGCCATAGCGGATGGCGTCGTGACGACGGACGCGCGCGAGGCGTTCGAAAAAGCGCTCACATTGTCGCCCGGCTTTCCGATAGCGCGCTTCTATCTCGCTCTCGCGGCGGAGCAGGACGGCAAGGCCGACGAGGCGAAGGCGATCTATAAGGAATTAGCGCCCGCGGCGAATGGACGCGCGCCCTGGATGGTCGGCCTCAGGGCGCGCCTCGCCGCGCTCGACGGCGTCGCGCCCTCCGCTCAGGCCGACGCCAGCAATGCGAAAGCGCCGCCGTCGTTTTCGCCCGAGCAGCGCCAGATGATTCAAGGCATGGTGCAGGGCCTCGCGACTCGACTTGCGCAGAGCGGAGGCAGCGCGGAAGAATGGGTGCGCCTCATTCACGCCTATTCCGTATTGCAGGAAACTGACAAAGCCAAAGACGCGCTCGCCTCCGCCCGCAAGGCGCTGGGCTCCAACGCGGATATTGACGCGCTCGCGCGCGAACTCGGGATCTGAAGAATCGATGACGCGCAGGGAACGCCGCCTCGTCCTGATTGGATCTGCGTTGAGCGTGGTGGCGGTCGCGGTCGGGCTTGTGCTCTACGCGTTGAGCGACAATATTGTCTTCTTCTATAGCCCAAGCGATGTCGCGACTAAAAACGTGGCGGTTGGCGTGCGCCTGCGGGTCGGCGGCTTAGTTCAATCAGGCTCGGTCAAAAAAGCAGCCGACAACATGCTCGATTTCGAGATCACCGACGGCGCCAAGGACGTTAAAGTGTCGTACCAAGGGCTGCCTCCCGATCTGTTTCGCGAAGGACAGGGCGTGGTGGCCGAGGGCGTGCTCGAAGCGCCGGGCGTGTTGCGGGCCGATACGATCCTGGCCAAGCACGACGAGCGCTACATGCCGCGTGAAGTGGTGGACGCTTTGAAGAAACAGGGTCGCTGGCAGGAGGGGCAGAACTGATGTTCGTCGAGGCCGGTCATTTCGCCATCATCCTCGCGCTGACACTGGCGCTCGTGCAGTCGGTCCTGCCGTTCTGGGGCGCCCGCACAGGCGATCTCGGGCTGATGCGTGTCGGCTCCAGCGCGGCGCTTGGGCAGTTCCTGTTCGTCGCGCTCGCCTTTGCGGCGCTCGCCGAGGCGCATCTCGCCTCCGACTTCTCCGTCGTCAACGTCGCTGAAAATTCGCACAGCGCGATGCCGGCGATTTACAAATTCTCCGGCGTCTGGGGCAATCACGAAGGCTCGATGCTGCTGTGGTCGCTGATCCTCGCGTTATTCGGCGCGATGGTCGCGCTCACCGGCCGCGCCTTGCCGGAGCGGCTACGCGCCGACGCGCTCAGCGTGCAAGGTCTGATCAGCGCCGCTTTTCTCGCCTTCCTGCTGGGAACATCGAACCCGTTCGCCCGCCTTATCCCTGCGCCGTTCGAGGGTCGCGATCTCAACCCGATCCTGCAGGATCCCGGTTTGGCAATCCATCCGCCGCTGCTCTATGTCGGCTATGTCGGTTTCTCCATCGTATTTTCATTCGCGGCGGCCGCGTTGATCGAGGGCAAGATCGACGCGGCCTGGGCGCGTTTCGTGCGCCCCTATGCGCTGGTCGCCTGGGCGTTTCTGACGCTCGGAATCGCGATGGGCTCGTACTGGGCCTATTACACCTTGGGATGGGGGGGCTTCTGGTTCTGGGACCCCGTCGAAAACGCTTCGCTAATGCCCTGGCTGGCGGGCACCGCCTTCCTGCATTCGGTCGCGGTGATGGAAAAGCGCGACGCGTTGAAGATATGGACAATCTTCCTCGCGATCCTAGCCTTTTCGTTCTCGCTGCTTGGCACATTCCTGGTGCGCTCGGGCGTGCTGACCTCGGTGCACGCTTTCGCCAGCGATCCCAAACGTGGCGTCGTGATCCTATTCATTCTCGCCTTTTTCATCGCGGGCTCGCTGGCGCTGTTCGCTTGGCGCGCGCCGGCGCTAAAGCAGGGCGGCCTTTTCGCGCCGATCTCGCGCGAAGGCGCGCTGGTCATGAACAACCTGTTCCTCACCACGGCCTGCGCCAGCGTGCTCTGCGGCACGCTTTATCCACTAGCGCTCGAGCAGTTCACAGGCGACAAGATCACGGTGGGCGCGCCGTTCTTCAACATGACGGCGGGCGTGCTGATGCTCGCGGCCTGTTGCCTGACGCCGATTGGCTTCTCGATGGCGTGGAAACGCGGCGAGTTGCTCGGCGTCGCTCAGCGGCTCACCGCGGCGGCGGCGGGCGGCTTGGCTGTTCTTGTCGGCCTTGCGGCTTTTACCCGCGGCGGCCCGGTGCTGGCGCCGATCGCGGCGGGGCTCGCCGTGTTCGTCATGTTGGGATCGCTGAGTGAGATCGTTGCTCGCGTGCGGCGTGGCAATGCGGGTTGGCGTATCGCGCTATCTCGAGCGCGCGGGCTGCCTCTGTCGTTTTGGGGTGGCGCGCTGGCCCATTTCGGCGTCGGCGTTCTGCTACTGGGCCTTGCGGCCGCGGGCTTTGGCAAAGAGGCGATCGTTGCTATGAAGCCCGGCGCGCCGGTCGAGATCGGCCCCTACGAGGCGACGCTCGACCAAACAGGAGTTCGTCCCGGGCCTAACTACAATGAGACCTTCGCGCATTTGACGATCCGCCGCGGCGGCGTCGTCGTGACGACGATCGAACCGGCGCGACGTGATTTTGGCGCACGCCAGATGGCGACCACCGAGGCGGGGATTGCGACGCTTTGGCTGGGTCAGCTCTATGTCTCGATCGGCGATCCCTCGGAGGGCGCCGTGCCCGCGCGGCTCTACTGGAAGC